>JAHWJE010000192.1 GCA_019348575.1 Actinomycetota bacterium
GCACGCCGAGCTCGCGCAGGGCATGCTCGGCGCGCGGCAGGATGCGTGCCGCGCGCCCGCCGCCCGCCGCGGGATTGCAGAGCAGTGCGACGTCGCGATCCACCGCCGGGACTATCCCAGCACCAGCGTCTCGAGCCGCGCGGAGACGGCGACGGGGCGCGGCTGGATGGCGGCGTCGGCGAGCGCGCGATCCGAGGCGCCGGTCAGCACGATCGCGCCGTCGATCCCCGCCGCGTGCGCGGCGCCGAGATCGGCGTCGATGCGGTCGCCGATCATCAGCGCGCGGCCCGGTCCGAGCCGGTCCAGCGCGGTCTGCACGAGCGTCGGCTCCGGCTTGCCGACGGTCTGCACGGTGCGCCCGGATGCCTTCTCGACGGCGGCGATGACGGCGCCGGAGCCGGGCCACAGGCCGTCGGCGGCGGGAAACGTCGCGTCGCGGTTGGACCCGACGAGGAACGCGCCTCGCAGCGCCGCCTGGGTCGCCTCGCGCAGCTCGTCGTAGTGAAACTGGGGGTGAAACGCGACGACGACGACGTCCGCGCGGCTGGCGAAGGTCGTGCCGTTGACGATTCGCAGGCCGGCGGCCTCGACGTGGCGGCGCAGCGCGGGCGAGCCGATGACGACGGCGGCGCGCCCCTGAAAGCGCTCGGCGAGCACGAACTGCAGGGCGCCGCCGGCGGTCACGACCTCCTCGAGCGACGCCTGCAACCCCAGGCGCCAGAGCTTTCGCACGTATTCCTCGGTCCCGAGCTGCGTGTCGTTGGTGACGAACGCGACTCCCTTGCCGGCGGCTCGCAGCGCGGCGACCGCCTCCGCGGCGCCCGGCGTGAGCTCATCGCCGACCCAGACGCAGCCGTCGAGGTCGAGCAGGATGTGGTCGTAGCGCAGGATGAGCGGGCTGAGCGGCACCGCGGAGAGTTTGACCGGTGGCCCGGCCGCGCACGTCGTCGTCAACAACCGGCGGGACGCCGCGCGCGAGCGATTACGCTGCGACGCGTGCGGCGCGCGCCCGTCCTGATCGTGATCCTCGCTGCGGCGGGGGCGCTCGCCGCGTGCGGCAAGGACGGCGCGCTTACGGCGAGCGACACCACGAGCGAAGGGCCGTCCGCCGTCGCCACCGCGACGGCGCCCGCGCCGACCACGACGCAGCCGCCGCCGCGCAGCACGCGCGACGGCTGCCGACCGGTCGCGGCGCCCGAGCCGGCCGCGAACCGCAACCGCCGGCGCCCGCGCAAGCGCCTGAACCGCAACCGACGGCACACCGCCGTGGTGCGGACGAACTGCGGCACGATCGAGATCCGGCTCGACGTGCGGCGGGCGCCGAAGACGACGTCGTCGTTCGCCGCCCTCGCGCGCAGCGGCTTCTACGACGGCCTGACGTTTCACCGGATCGCCAAGCCCGGCGGCAACGACTACGTCATCCAGGGCGGCGATCCGCTCGGCACCGGCAACGGCGGCCCCGGCTACGCCGTCGTCGAGCCGCCGCCGAAGAACCTGCGCTACCGCCGCTATGTGGTCGCGATGGCGAAGGCCCAGACCGAGCAGCCGGGGACCTCGGGCAGCCAGTTCTTCATCGTGACCGCCGCCGAGGCGCCGCTGGAGCCCGAGTACGCGCTCATCGGCGAGGTCGTCGGCGGCAAGTCGGTCGTGCGCCGCATCGCGGCCGTCCCGACCGATCCGGCGACGGAGATGCCGATCGACCCCGTCGTGATCCGCTCGGTGCGCATCAGGTCGAGCGCGCGGTAGGGGCCGGGGCATACGCGCCGGGGCCGGACGGTGTTTGGCACCTGACCCTCCGTATCGGCGGGTTTCACGCCATTCTTCGTCCGCGCGGCCCCGATCGCATCTTCGGACTCGCTTCCTCGTAGCCCCCAGCGCAGCAGCGTGCCCTCGGGCCCCGGCCCGGGGCCGGTCGCGCCCGCTGGCGGCGCCGCGTCGCCGTGGCCGATCACCGCCGGCGCGTCGTCGCCAGGCGCGACCCTGAAGCGCCGGCGGATCTCCAGGCGCTCGCCGAGCCGCCAGCGTGCTCGAAGCTGGGACGGGTCGGTTCCCGCGGGCGTGTAGCGCCCGCACATCGCGCTACCCGGCGCGCGCGGCCCGGGCCTTCTCGCGCTGGGCCGCCTGTTTGCGCTTGCCGAGCACGGCGAGCACGGCGAGCGCGACGATCACGATCACGAAGCCCAGCGCGCTCGCGCCGAGCGTCGAGCCGCCGCCGAAGGGCAGCAGCACGAGCGACGCGACGCCGAAGCCGACGCCCAGCAGCACGACGACCATCGCGAGGATGATCAGGCCGCCGCGGATCTTCATGAGCATGCTCGCGCCCTGCGCAGGCGCGATCAGCCCCATGAGCCGCAGGACGAACAGCTGGCGGCTCGACGGCGCCTGCTGGCCGAGCTTCTCGACCGCGGCCTTGAGGTCGTTCGGGCGGCGCTCGGCGAGCGCCAGCGAGGCCTCGGCCATGCGCCGCAGCTGCATGCGCTCCTGCGGCCGCGCGGCCGCGATCGCCTTGCGGAAGTGCTCGCGGGCGGCCTGCGCGTCGTAGCGCTCCGACGCGCGCGCGCCGAGGATCGCCTGCGCCGCGGCGCGGTGCCGCGTCTCGGCGAGCAGCTCGTCGTCGGACCGTGCCTCGAGCTGGCTCATCGCTGCCAGCGCGCTCTTCTGTTCGACCCGGACCTGCCGCTGCTTCGCCATGGCGCAGAGTGTATGCGGGCGGGGGCGGTGACCGACGGCGATTGCGCGTAATCTCGACGTCCGATGCGCCGTCTCGTCGCCGTGCTCGTGATCCTCTTCGTCGGCCTGGCGCCGGCACCGATCGCGCAGGCCCAGATCGGGCCCGACGTGCCCGAGCCGCTGACCGAGCAGCCGGCGCCGCCGCCGCCCGTCAACGAGTTCGACGACGCCGGGCTGAGCACGCTGCAGCAGCTCCTGATCTTCGGCGCCGCCGCGCTCGTCCTCGGCGTGATCGCCTTCGTGATCGTGCGCGACGCGCGCCGCGCGGCGCCACCCGACGAGCCGTCGCGTGGCTCGAGGGCCGGCGGTGAGTCGAGCTCCGGCGCGGGCGGCGCGGCGAAGGCCGCGCGCGAGCGCGAGCGCGAGCAGCGCGCCAAACGCGCCAGGGCGAAGGCCGCCCGCCAGCAGCGCAAGCGCAATCGGCCGCGTTAGCGGCACGCGTCGTTCCCCCGCGGCCGACTCCGGGTAGCCCGGGCCAACGATGGAACTCGATCTCGACGACCCACCCGCACCGCTTGCCCGCCTGCTCGACAACGCCGAGGAGACGGGCTGCGTCAACCTCTCCGAGCTCGACGCGATCGCGCGCCGGCTCGGTGTCCCCGACGACGACCTCTGTGATCTGCACGAGGCCTTCGAAGTGCACGGCATCGACGTCACCGACGACTGCGGTCGCAGCGAGGTTCCGCAGACCACCTACGGCAACGGGGGGCTGGCCGTCGCGACGACCGACGCCCTCGGGCTCTTTCTCAACGAGATCCGCCGCCACCCGCTGCTGACGGCGGCCGAGGAGGTCGAGCTCTCCAAGCGCATCGAGCAGGGCGACGCCGCCGCGAAGGAGCGGATGATCAACTCCAACCTCGCGCTCGTCGTGTCGATCGCCAAGAAGTATCCGCAGAACGAGCTGCCGCTGCTGGACCTCATCCAGGAGGGGATCTTCGGGCTCATCCGCGCGACCGAGAAGTTCGACTGGCGGCGCGGCTTCAAGTTCTCGACCTACGCCACCTACTGGATCCGGCAGGCGATCCAGCGCGGGATCGAGAACAAGGCCCGCACGATCCGCGTCCCCACGAACATCGCGCAGCGCGAGCGCAAGATCCAGCGCACGCGACGCGAGCTGTCCACGAAGCTCGGCCGCGAGCCGACGAACGAGGAGATCGCCGCAACCGCCGAGCTCGAGCTCGACCAGGTCGAGGCGATGGCGGACCTGACGCGGACGGTGACGAGCCTGGACCGCCCGCTCGGCGAGGAGGGCGAGGCGTCGCTCGGCGACGTGCTCGGCGACGAGCGCGCCGGACCGGCCGAGGAGGTCGAGGTCGCCCTGCGCGACGACGCGCTGCGCCGCGCGCTCGACGAGCTGCCCGACGAGGAGCGCAAGGTGGTCGCGCTGCGCTACGGCGTCAACGGCGCCGAGGGGCCGGTCGGGATCCGCGAGGCGAGCCGGCGGCTGGGCATCACGCAGCCCGAGACGCGCAAGCTCGAGGAGCGCCAGCTCCTCGCCAACCGCGGCTGGTAGGCGCCGCTTGCTCGTCGGGGTCCTCGCCCTCCAGGGTGACTTCGCCGCGCACGCCCGCGTCCTGCGCGAGCTCGGCGCCGACGTGCGCGAGGTCCGCGTGCCCGCCGACCTCCAGGGGCTCGACGGGCTCGTGATCCCGGGCGGGGAGTCGACCACCATGACCCTCGGGATCGAGCGCGAGGGCCTCGCCGAGCCG
>JAHWJE010000193.1 GCA_019348575.1 Actinomycetota bacterium
GCGGGAACCCCCCGGCCCGCCAGCACCCAGGTGTCGTTGGAGACCGGCAGCTGCTCGTCTCGCAGGGAATGAAGTACCTGCGCGTAGCGGCCCACGGCCAGCTTCAGGGCCGCGTCCCGGTCGCTGCCGAGGAACCGCTTCATCGCGAGCCGCGGCGCGAGGATCAGCTGCTCGTCCTCACCCGGCAGCCACGGCTCCTCGAGGCCGAGGGTCCGGCGCTTGGGCGGCGGCTCGCGGTTGTCGTGGTCGAGGTTCCACGGCCCGCCGGCCGGCTCGGCGCCGTCGCCGCCACCCTCGCCGATCCAACCCTGGCTCACCGCGAGGGAGACCAGGGCCACGACGGCGGTCGCCAGCCCGGCGATGCCGGTGAGCACGCCGGGCAGGCTCGACCAGAACGATCCCTTCTCAGCCATGCCGTCCAACCTAGGCCCCGTGGCCGGCGCTGAGCAGGGCGTCCACGCACAGCTCGAGGTCGAGCCGTTCGCCGGCCCAGGTCGCCATGGCGGTGTGGTCGTCGATGTCGAGGCCCAGCCGCGCGTTGAGCTTGTAGCGCCCGACGCGCGTGAGGTCGTAGCGCTTGGGATCGAAGAAGAGCTGATGCAGCAGCGCGCGCGCGTTGTCGACGCTCGGCGGCTCGCCGGGGCGCTGCTTCTTGAAGAGCTCGACGAGCGCGCCCTCCTCGGTCTTCGTCGGCTCGGTGTCGGCCTCGATCGTGTTGCGGATGTAGAGGCTGTTGTCGAAGAGGTCGAGGATCTCCTCGTCGCCGGCGTAGCCCATCGCGCGCAACAGGACGGTGACCGGCAGCTTGCGCTTGCGATCGATGCGGACGAAGACCTTGCCCTTCTTGTCGACCTCGAGCTCGAGCCACGAGCCGCGGGCCGGCATGAGGTTCGCGATGAAGACCTGCTTCTCGCGGTCCTTGGCCTCCATGAGGTAGGCGCCCGGCGAGCGGACGAGCTGCGTGACGACGACGCGCTCGGTGCCGTTGATGATGAAGGTGCCCCGTTCGGTCATCCACGGGAAGTCGCCCATGAAGACCGACTGCTCGCGGATCTCACCGGTCTCGCGGTTGACGAACGCGACGGTGACGGTCAGCGGGCGGGCGTACGTGAGGTCCTTCTCGCGGCACTCCTCGAGCGACGCGACGGGCTCGTCGAAGTGGAACTCGCCGAAGTCGACCGCCAGGTTGCCGGTGTAGTCCTCGATCGGGGAGATGTCCGAGATCGTCTCCCGGAGCCCGCCCTTCTCAGGATCGGTCAGCCAGGCGAACGAGCGCCGCTGGATGTCGATCAGGTTGGGGACGTCGTGAACACGATTCAGGCGCGCGAAGCTACGGCGCGTCCGGGGGGCGTCAACAGGGGGCAAGGCGGCGACTCCTCAAGGGGTCGGAGAGAACGATCATCGGGGGGCGGCGCCGCGACCATAGGCCTCAAGGCGCGGACTCGCCAGGATAGCACAGCAAGAAGCGACCCCCTCAGGGGGCTGTCGACACTCACGGACCCCGCCTCGAAGTTCGCGCTATGTGGGCGCGAAACCCGTTCGGGAGGCGGCTACGACTATCGGTCGACAGATGCAGGGTAGCGCGATCCGTGGCACGACGCGTGCCCGGGGCCGGGCGGGTGCGCAAACGGTTCGACCGCCGCGAATCCGGCGCCTGCTCGCGGCGTCACGCCCACTACCCTCGGCTCGTGCGATTCGACCATGTCGCCCAGCAGGTTCCCGATATCGCGGCCGCCATCGAGTGGTGGTCCAGCGTCGTCCCGGGAGCGCGTGTGCTCTACGCGGACGAGACGTGGGGGCTGCTCGAGGCCGGCGGGGCGAAGCTTGCGTTCGTGATGGCCGAGCAGCATCCGAACCACCTGGCGTTCCAGGTGTCGGGCGCCGAGCTCGAGCGGCTCGCCCATGCTCACGGCGCCGCGATCTCCGGACACCGGGACGGAAGCCGATCGTTCTACCTCGAGGCCCCGGGTGCACAGGGCGTCGAGGTCATCGCCTATCCCGACGTGATGGACGAGGACGTGGAGTAGGGCGCGGCGCTGCCCGTCTCGGTGCTCGCGCCCGCCTTGGAGTAGGGCGCCGGGTGCGCAGGTGCTCGCGCGCGCCGGCCTTTGAGGGGGGTCTTGCGGAAAACGTCCACATACGGGACGAAAGACGCAAGACCCCGCGGGAACGCCACGACGCACGGGGCGCACACCCTCGTGGCCGGCGGTGACAAGCGTCGTGCGCAAGCGGGCCGGGCAGAGACAACCGACAACCCGGACGTCACGGCCCCTACACGCCGAAGGGCGCCGACCGGGCGCCCCTCGAAGACCGGCGAACGGCAACGCCGGCGCCGTCCTACTTGATCTCCACCGACGCGCCGGCCTCTTCGAGCTCCTGCTTGAGCTTCTCGGCCTCGTCCCTGTCGACGCCCTCGCGGACGGCCTTGGGCGCCTCGTCGACGAGCGCCTTGGCCTCCTTCAGGCCGAGGCTGGTCGCCGCGCGGACGACCTTGATCACCTGGATCTTCTTGTCGCCGGCCGCCGTGAGGACGACGTCGAACGCGGTCTGCTCCTCCTCGGGCGCGGCGCCGTCGCCGCCGGCGCCGGCGCCGGCGGCGGGAGCCGCCACGGCCGCGGCCTGCGCCGAGACCCCGAACTCCTCTTCGAGCGCCTTGATGCGCTCGCTCAGCTCGAGGACCGAGATGCTCTTGAGCTCGTCGATCCACTCCTGTGTGGACTGGGCCATGGTTACTCCTTCTCCTCGTCAGTGTCAGATGGGGTGTCGTCCGCCGGCGCCGCGGCTGTGTCGGCAGCGGGCTCGGCGTCGACGGGTGCCTCGGCCTCAGCGGCCTGCGGCTCGGTGGGTTGCGCGGCGGCGACGTCCTCGAGCTCGGCGTCGGCCACGGGCGCAGCGGCAGCGGCAGCGGCCTCGGGAGCGGCGCTCGCCGGCGCGTCCCCCGCCGGGATCTCGCCCGCCTCCTTCTTCTCGGCGACCTGGCTGAGCTGGCGCGCCAGACCGCTGATGAGGTTGGAGAGGCTCGTGACGAGGCCGGTCAGCGGCGACGCGACGATGTTCACGAACTGCGCGTTGAGCACGTCGCGGGTCGGAAGCCGCGCGATCGCGGTCATCTGCTCGGGCGCGAGCGCCTCGCCGTTCATCAGGCCGCCCTTGAAGGGCAGCAGCCCCGTGGCGCGGGCGTAGTCGGCGACGGCCTTGGCCGCCGCGGCCGCATCGCCGCGCACGAACGTCAGGGCGGTCGGACCCTCGAGCACGGGCTTGAGCGCGGCCGCCCCGGCCTCGTCGGCCGCGCGGATCGTGAGCGTGTTCTTGACGACGCGCAGCGAGGCGTCCGCGTCGCGCAGCTTCGTGCGCAGCTCGGCCGCCTGCGCGACGCTGATCCCGCGATAGTCGACCGCGAAGACCGCTTCGGCCTCTTGGATGTCGGCGGTGATCTCCTCGATCACCGCGGCTTTCTGGTCTCGGTTCATCTGCCTCCTCGCCGGGACTTCTGCCTGACGCTCGACGTCAGCGGCAGCCCGGGGTCTGCGGTGGCCTCAGAGCTGGACGCTCACGCGGCTGACGCCGGAGCGGCCTCCTCGAGGATGTCGCGGGTGCGGGACGGGTCGACCTTCACGCCGGGGCCCATCGTCGAAGCCATCGTGATCGTGCGCAGGTAGCGCCCCTTCGCGGCGGACGGCTTGGCGCGGATCAGCTCGTCGATGACGGCGGCGTAGTTCTCGAGCAGCTGGCGCTCGGAGAAGTCCTTCTTGCCGATCGGCAGGTGCACGATCGCGGTGCGGTCGGTGCGGTACTCGATCTTGCCGGCCTTCGCCTCCCGGACGGCCTTGCCGACATCCATCGTCACCGTGCCGACCTTCGGGTTGGGCATCTTGCCCTGCGGGCCGAGGATCCGGCCGAGGCGGCCGACGACGGGCATCAGGTCGGGCGTCGCGATCGCGACGTCGAAGTCGGTGAAGCCCTCCTGGACGCGCTTGGCGAGATCCTCGCCGCCGACGACGTCCGCGCCGGCGCCCTCTGCGGCGCGAGCGTTCTCGCCCTTCGCGAAGACCGCGACTCTCATGGTCTTGCCGGTCCCTTTCGGAAGAGTGACGGCCCCGCGGACCATCTGGTCGGCCTTTCGAGGATCGACCCCGAGCCGGATGCTGAGCTCGACCGTCTCGTCGAACTTCGCGGACGGGAACTCCTTCAGGATCCTCACCGCTTCGCGCGGCGAGTAGAGGCGGTCGCGATCGACCTTTTGCGCTGCTTCCTTGAAACGCTTGCCGTGCGGCATGGTGCTACCTCCTTGTGGTCGACGACGGGCGCTTCGTCCCGCCTCCCACTGCTAAGCGCACTTCTTCCTACTGGACCGTGATGCCCATGCTTCGTGCCGTGCCTTCGACGATCTTCATCGCCGCTTCGATGTCGTTGGCATTGAGGTCGGGCATCT
>JAHWJE010000194.1 GCA_019348575.1 Actinomycetota bacterium
GGCACGCTCGCGAAACGACCAGGTGGCCACCGATTTCCGGCTGTGGGTGCGCGAGGCCTGCGACCGCAGCGGCGATCAGCTGCAGACGCTGCAGCGCGCGTTACTGGCCCAGGCCGAACGGCACGTCGAGACGCTGATGCCCGGCTTCACCCACCTGCAGCCCGCCCAGCCGGTGGTGTTCGGCCACCACCTGCTGGCCTACGTCGAAATGTTCGCACGCGACGCCGCGCGCTTCGCCGACCTGCTGGCGGGCTACTGCCTCGAGGTGCAGTCCGGCCAGGAGGTCGTCGTTCGCTCGACCACGCTCGCCGCACCGCTGCTGCTGGAGTGCCAGCGCGCGATCCTCGAGCGCGACGCGTGGCCGCTGTTGCGCGTCGAGCTGCCCGGCGCGACCGCCGCGTTCTACCGCCAGGCGCAGGACCGGCACCTCGACACGTTCTCCGACGTCGCCTTCGCCGAGGTCAGGAAGGCGCACGCGCTGCTCGCCGTGCAGGCGCCGGAGAACACCCGCGCGCTGGCCGGGATCGACCCCGAGCGGCTCGCGCGCGCTGCTCTCGCGCGCAGGACGGTGCGCGAGCAGGCGCTGCGCAAGCGCTGGTGCTCGACGCTCTGGCCGACGGAGGCAGGCGCGCAGCAGGCGGGCATGAACCTCGTCGACTTCGAGCGCTTCGTCGAGCGCGCGCTGTTTCTCGACCAGCCCGACCCGGTGCGCTCGTGGGGTGAGCTGCGCGCCTTCCAGGACGGGCTGATCGAGCGCCTGAAGGGCGCGAGCGAGCTGCGGATCGAGGCGGCCGGCACGGACGTGACGCTGAGCGTCAAGGGGCGCACGTGGGTCAACTCCGACGGCAAGCGCAACATGCCCAGCGGCGAGGTCTTCACCGGACCGCACGAGACGAGTGCCAACGGGCGCATCCGCTTCGGCGTGCCGTCCTCGCCGGCGGGGGTCGACGTGACCGGCGTCGAGCTCGACTTCCGCGACGGGCTCGTGGTGGCGGCCGCCGCCGAGCGCGGAGACGACTACCTGCAGCGCGCGCTGGCGAGCGACGACGGCGCGCGCCGGCTGGGCGAGATCGGGATCGGGACGAACTTCGGCATCGACCGCGCGATCGGCGCGACGCTCTTCGACGAGAAGATCGGCGGAACGGTGCACCTGGCGCTCGGCCGCTCGTATCCGGAGACCGGCGGCAAGAACGAGTCGGCCCTGCACTGGGACCTGATCTGCGACCTGCGCGCCGGGGGCCGGTTGTCGGCCGACGGGAAGACGGTCATGCAGGACGGCCGCTTCGCCCTGTAGACAGGCGCGCGCAACGGACAAGTGTTCCGGTGCGCTTGACACCCGTGGGTAGAGTTGGGCGCCGATGAGGCTGCTCGTCCTCTGCGCCGCCGTGGCGGTCTTCACCGCCTTCGGGGTCGCCCCGGCGCACGCCTTCGAGGAGCGTCCGATGCGCCTGCCCTCGACCGGCACGGGCGCCTCGGCAGCGTCCGCGGAGCCGTCGACCTGGCTCGTCGCGGCCGAGCCCGGCACGCCGCAGGTCGATGCGATCGCCCGCCGCTTCGGTGCGACGGAGCTGCGCATCGGCGACGTCTTCAAGGTCACCCGGCCACGCGCCCGCGCGTTCGCGGCGGCGCTGCGCGCCGCGGGCGGGCTGCGCTACGCCGAGCCCAACGCGGCGTTGCAGCGCACGAGCGCGCTCGACGCGGCGCCCAACGCCTACGCCCGCGGCTACGTGGTGGCGCCCGGGCTCGCGCCGCCGGCCCCCGGCAGGGTGGCGATCGCCGTCGTCGACGACCTCGCCGACGCGGGACACCCCGACCTCGCGGGAAGCACGCGCCAGCTCAACCCGGGTCCCGTGCCCGGGCCGCACGGCACGATGGTCGCCTCCGCCGCCGCCGGCGCGTTCAACGGCTCCGGCGTCGTCGGGATCTTCCCGTCGGCGCCCGTGCTCTCGGTCGGGCTGCCGCGGCAGATCAGATGCGCCGACGCCGCCAACGGCATCATCGCCGCCACCCGCGCGCGCGCGAAGGTCATCAACCTCAGCTTCGGCTCGCCGAGCGACTGCGCGTCGCTGTTCGGCACCGTCCAGGTCGCCTACGCGGCCGGCAGCCTCGTCGTCGCGGCGGCGGGCAACGAGTTCGCCGCGGGCAATCCGGTGATCTACCCGGCGGCCTACCCGCACGTCCTGTCCGTCGCGGCGCTCGACCCGAACCTCGCGTCGTCGGGCTTCAGCAGCGAGAACGCCGCGGTCGACGTCGCGGCTCCGGGCGTGAACATCCCCGTGGCGCTTCCCGGCGCGTACGACACCCGAGACGGCGTCGTCGACGGCACCACGCTGGCCAGCGGCACGAGCTTCGCGGCGCCGATCGTGGCCGGCGCGGCGGCGTGGCTTGCGACCGCGCGGCCCGACCTCTCCAACGGGCAGCTGTCCGACGTCCTGCGCCGCTCGGCGCGCGACGTCGGCGCGCCCGGCTACGACCCGGCGTCGGGCTTCGGCCTGATCCAGATGGCCGCTGCGCTCGCGCTGCCGGCGCCCGAGCCCGACGTGCTCGAGCCCAACGACGGCATCTCGTTCATCGACGGCTCGGTGTTCGCCAGACCGGACCCGTACATCTGGAAGGGCTCGCGCAGGCGGTCGCTCAACGGCACCGCCGATCGCGTCGAGGATCCGATCGACGTCTACCGCATCCGCCTGCCGGCCCGGTCGCGCGCGCGCGTCCGCCTGCGCGCCCTGGCCGGCAACCCGGACCTCTACGTCTTCCGCTCCAGCGCCAGGTCGGTCTCCGACCGCTCGAAGATCCTCACCCGCTCGCGGCGTGGCACGAGGAGGACCGACAGCGTGACGATCGCCAACCGCGCGCGCAGGGCGCGCCGCTTCTACGTCGCGATCCCCGTCGGAGACGACGCGGGGGGCGCGCTCAACGCGGCGTACCGCCTCGAGTTCGCGCGCATCAGGCGCGCTCGCTAGGGGGGCCGCGCCCGGATCACCGCGCGGCCCGCGCGTCGGCATCCAGCTACGAGTAGTAGCTCAGGTCGCGCTCGCGCGCGAGCGGGTCGGCGGTGAGTCCCAACGGTCCCTCGTCGTCAGCGAGGGTGCCTCTCAGCGCGTAGCCGGTGGCGGCGGCCTCGAGCAGGCCGAGCGCCGGGTAGGGGGTGCGGCGCATAGCGAGGAGCACGGCGATCAGCTCGGCGACCAGCAGGGGACGGGCGTGATGGTCGCGTTGCCAGTAGGAGAGCGGCGAGCGCCAGCGCCGCCGCGAGAGCGGCCACAGCGGTGGCCAGGCGTCGTCGTGGTGGGTGAGCGCGTCGATGACGAGATGCCCGAGCCAGCCGGCGGCGAGCTGGCACGTCGCACGACGCCTGAGTGCCGCCAACACCAGCGGCATGAAGACGCTGTGCGCGGTGAGGTGAACTTCGCGCCAGGGCGAGCGGTGGTATGTCTGCGCGCACACGTCGTCGGGCTGGTCGCTGCCACCGCCGAGCAGAGCGGCCGCGCGCGCGATGGCCGGCAGGTCGGGCGCGACCGCGCCGAGCAGCCACCAACGTGTCGCTGACGGCCGGATGTGGGCCGACCAGAACAGATTCGAGGTCGCCAGCATGCCCGTCAGGCCTTCAGCCGCCAGCCGCGGCGCAGGAGCGAGACGGCAAGCAGGAACACGCCCGCGGCGACCAGCGCGGCCACCGCGAGCGCTGCCAAGGCGGAGCTGTCCTGCAGGCCGGTGTAGCCGTATCTCGTGGCGTCGACGAGATAGAAGATCGGGTTGAAGTAGGTCAGCGTCTGCCACGGCTCGGGGAGCCGGTCGACGGAGTAGAACACCGCCCCGACCATCGCCAATGGCGTGATGAGCACGTTGGCGATCAAGGAGTGCTGGTCAAACGTGTCGGCCCACATCCCGGTGATGACGCCGAGCACGGCGAAGATCAGTCCGCCGAGCACGAGCGCGGCGAGCGTGACCACGGGGTACTCGACGGCGCCGGCGAACGGCCACGCCAATAGCCAGAGGATGAGCGCGGCCAGCCAGGCGCGCAGCAGCCCCCCGGCGATGTAGCCGACGAGCAGCTGCCAGGGCCGCATCGGGCTGCTCAGGACGTCTTCGATGTAGCCCTCGCTCTTGGCCTGAAAGAGGCTGGTGGAGTTGTTGGAGAAGGCCTGTGCGATGACGGTCATCACCAGCAGGCCGGGCAGGATGAACCGCAGGTAGTCGATGTCGGCGACCTGCAGGCGGTCGCCGAGCGCGCCGCCGAAGACGGCCAGAAAGACGACGCCGGTCAGCACCGGCGGCAGGATCGTCTGCGTCCACAGCGTCAGCACGCGGCGCATCTCGCGGCTGGCCAGCGCCCACGTCGCGCGGCGCTGGATCGTGCGCAGATCTCGTGCGGCGGGCGCGGCGAGCGCCATCAGCGCATCGCCTCGGTGTAGGCGTCTTCGAGGTCG
>JAHWJE010000195.1 GCA_019348575.1 Actinomycetota bacterium
CGAGCTTGCCCTGCAGCGGCGGCCGCGGGTCGGCGACCTCCCAGGCCGCATTGAGCGCGTGGCGAACCGCGCCCATCACCGCGCTGGCAGCGAACAGCAGCCCGGCCACGCCGAAGATCCCGAAGCCGCCGCTGGCCGCCGTCACCGAGTTCAGCAGCTCCTCGAGGTCCGCCCGCCCGCGGTCCTCGCGCAGCGGGACGTTGTCGAGCACGAACTCGATGACCTGCTGGCGGGCAGCAGCGTCGTCGGCGACGAGGCCGAACACCGCCACGAGGACGATCGCCAGCGGAAACAGCGACAGCAGCGAGTAGTAGGAGATCGCCGCCGCCCGCTGCGGGCACCCGTCCTCGAAGAACTCGCTGACGCCTCGTCCGGCGAGCGCCATGGCGAGGCGCGTGGCGTGGCTGATCTTCCCCATCCGTCCGCTCTACCCCGAAGCGCGGCGGCGCGGTTGGGATCTGTCGCGGGCGGCAGCCCGCGCCGGCGCGGCGGCTACGCCGAGGGCTGCCCGGGACCGGAGTATGCCCGCGAGCGCGACCTCAGGTAGTCGAGCGCGTCCCATGCCATCGCGGCGACCGGGACCGCCAGCAGGGCGCCGGCGAGCCCGGCGAGCACTGTTCCGGCGGTCAGCGCCAGCAGGATCGCGACCGGGTGCAGCGCGATCGAGCGCCCGACGACGACCGGGTACAGCAGGTCGCCCTCGAGCTGCTGGATGGCCGTGATGACGACGACCACGAGGATCGCGGCGAGCGCGCCCTCGGTGACGAGCGCGACCAGCGCGGCGACCGTGCCGGCCAGAACGGCGCCGGCGAGCGGCACGAACGCTCCGAGGAACGTCAGCACGGCCAGGGGCAGGACGAGCGGCACGCCGATCACGAGGAGGGCGATCGCGATGAGCGTCGCGTCGACGAACGCGATGATCGCCACGCCGCGGACGTAGCCGCACGCCGTCGCCCACATGCGCCGGCCGATCGCATCGGCATCGAAACGATGGGCGAGCGGGAGCAGCTCGACCGCCCACGACCAGATCCGCCGGCCGTCGTGGACGAAGAAGAAGAGGATCACCAGCGTGAGCAGCAGACCGGCGATGAGCTCGACGACCAGCGCGGCGCCGGAGAGCACGCTGCCCGTGATGTTGCCGGCGCCCGCGGCGCCCTCGAGCGCGCGGTCGACGGCCCGCGTGACCTGCTCCCGTGAGATGTCCAGCGGACCCTGGCTGAGCCACCGCAGCGCTTCGTCGAGCCCCTCTCGAGCGCTGCGCTCGACGTCGTCGAACTCGGCGACGATCGCCGGCACGATGCTGACGAGCACGCCGACGAGCAGGGCCAGCGCGGCGAGCATCACGAGGAGCGTCGCGAGGGCGCTCGGGACGCCGCGGCGCCGCAGGAAGTCGGCCGGTCCGACGAGCAGCGTCGCGAGCAGGAGCGCCAGCAGCAGCGGGATCACGACGAGCCACAGCTGGATGACGACGTATCCGGCGATCGCCAGGCCGGCGGCTGTCAGCACCATGTTCAGCCCGAGCCGTGCGACCGGCCACAGCGACCCTCCGAGGGCGGCCGACGGACCCGTGCGCCGACCTCCGCGCGGCGCGTCAGCGCTCATCGGGCCCGCTGCCGGCGACCAGGACGCCCTCCAGCGCGATGCCCCGCCGTGAGGCCGGGGCGGTGCGGCGAGCGCTCACGCGCATGTCCCATGAGCCCGCAGTACCCGGCGTCACTTGCAGATCCTCGCTCAGACCCCTCGAGCCGGAAGACGCCTCGCTCAGCGCGGCAGCCGTCGGCGCCGCCGAAGCTCTTCTGCGAGGGTCAACGCGGGTCGCGCCGCCCGTGCAGGAACAGCGCGCCGAGCAGCGTCCCGATGATCAGGCCGTAGAGCGCGAGCACGACGCCGGAGACGTTCGCGCCCAACCCGAGGCCAAACCCGACCAGGGCGCCGACGAGCGCGGCGAGAGCAAGCCGGTTCACGGCGCCGCGGCCGAGTACGTTCTGCTCACGCGCGCGTCATGCGCTCCGCCGGCGCTCGCGAGCGTCGCGTGACGGGCGGGTGCTGTCGGCCGGCAGCCGCGCATCTACCGGGTCACGGGCGGGCGTCGGCCCGTCTGGACGCGGACGTCGCGGCGGTCGCCGTCACGGATGACGGTGAGCGTCAGCGTGTCGCCCGGCTCGGTCCGCCGCAGCGCCGAGAAGACGTCCTCGAGAGCGCTGACGGGCCGCTCGCCCGCCTCGACGATGATGTCGCCCGCGCGCAGCCCGGCGCGGTCGGCGGGACCGCGCGGCTCGACCGCGGCGACGATCACGCCCTCCTGCGCGTCCACCTGCAGCTGCTCGGCGACGGCGCTGGTCAGCGGTCGCAGCTTGACGCCGAGGAACGCGTGGTCGACCTCGCCGTCCTCCGCGAGCTGGCGCACGATGTCGACGACGGTCGGCGATGGGATCGCAAAGCCGATCGACACCGCGCGCGCGACCGGCGCGATGTACGCGACGTTGATCCCGATCACCTTGCCGTCCTGGCCGACCAGAGCGCCGCCCGAGTTGCCGGGCGAGATCGGCGCGTCGGTCTGCAGCAGGTTCACGAGCGCCGGGGTCTGGCCCTCCGAGGGCACCGCGCGATCGACGCCCGACAGGACTCCTGCTGTGACCGACCCCTCGAACCCGAGCGGGTTGCCGATCGCGACCGCGAGCGAGCCGACCGGCGGCACCGACGTCGCAAAGGACGCCGGCGGCAGGTCGCGGTCGACGGCGAGCAGCGCCAGGTCCGTGCGCGGATCACTGGCGACGACGCGGGCCGGGATGCGGTCGCCGTCGGCGAGCACGACCTCGATCTCTCCTGCGCCCGCGACGACGTGATGGTTGGTCACGATCCTGCGCGGCTCGTACACGACGCCGCTGCCCTCGCCGCTGCCCTGCCGGCCCTCGACCTGGACCGCGACCACCGACGGCTCCAGCTTGCGGTAGATCTCCGGCACGCGCGCCAGGGTGCCGCCGTCGGCAGCGCGCTCCGCCGCCGCCGCGGGCGCGGCCGTCCGACCAGTCGACGCGGCGCCGTCGCCGTCGCCGCCACCGCAACCTGCCGTGCCCAAGCCGACCAGCACGACGACCGCCACAAGGCAGGATCGAGATCGCATGCACCGCGGCTGCCCGGCGCGGGACCTCGCTGCGACGGGAGCGTCATCCGCCTGACGGTGGTACAGCCACGCGCGGACGCTGCGTCTCCGGCTGCTGCGATCGTGGCGCAGGTTTGCGCGGTCGGCGACGCGGCGGCACGGCGTCCAGCCCGGCACGTCATGCGGATGACGCGCCGCGCAGGGATCTGCCGGCCCCGTGGGAGCCCGCAGCGGTGCGCATCGCCCTGGGCATTCTCGCTGCCGTGCTCGTCGTCGGGTTGGCGATCGTCGTGCTCGGCGTCGTTCAGCCGTTCGAGGACGACGAGGACGCGCGCGCGGAAGCCTCCGTCGACGCGATCGTCGAAGCGCCGCCGCCCTGGTATCGCAAGGCGGTGGAGCTCACCGCTCCCGCGATTCCCGTCGACGAAGATCGCTTCGTGCTCGAGGGCGACGAGCAGGCGATCGTCGTGCACCCCGAGCCGGATGCCGTCGAGGGCGAGATCGAGCGCGGCGAGCAGGTTACGGTCCGGGGGTTCGTCCACCGCCTGGACCGCCTGCAGGTCTCCGAGCTGCGCGCGCTGCTGCGAGGCGGGCACCGGCCGCTGCTGCGCGAGGCGCCAACCGCGCTCGGCGACCCATACGTCTTGGCGGAGTACGTGGACGCGCGCGGATGAGCTGACGCGGGTGCTGTTGTCGCAGCGCCGCGACGTTGTCGCGGCGACCACCGCCGCTGGCCCCCCCGTCGAGCGTCTACGCCGTCGCCGGTGGCTGCTACGCGACAGGCGGTTGTCCGCGCTCTTCGCGCTCGCTGCGTTCGCGCCGTTCCTCGAGCAGATAGGCACCGACGGTGCCGGCGAGCGTCGCCACCAGCACCAGACCGACGGCGAAGCCGGCGAGCATCGTCAGCTGGGCCGCCACGGGTTCGGGGACGGGATCGCCCTGCGCCGCGATGACGGCGCCGGCGGCCCAGAGCAGCGCGTCGCCGAAGGTCTCGAACGTGTCGTGGCCGCGCTCGGCCAGCCACGCGAGCTCCGCAACCGCCAGCGTGACGACGGCCGCGACCGCGCCGAGGAAGCTCGCGCGTGACCGCAGCAGCTGGCGGGCGACGCCGGTCGCGCGGTAGGAGCTCGAGATGACGCGCGCGGCGGGCAGCGCGCGACCGATCCGCAGCAGCGCGCCGAAGCGCAGCAGCCTGAGCGTCGGTATCAGCAGCATGAGCACCGCAAGCCAGTGACGCCTGAGGAAGCGCGTCGCCGACGGCGCGACCAGCAGCTTTGCGAGGAAGTCGACGACGA
>JAHWJE010000196.1 GCA_019348575.1 Actinomycetota bacterium
CCCCTCATCGCCCTGATTTACCTGTGCTGTGCCGGCATCACCATCGACCTCCCGACAGGATGACGGCCACTCCAATGCCTGGAGCGACTTGTTTGGCCGTTGTCTCAGTGCCTTTGTCGCAATGTCATGGCGGGGTATCAATGAACGGAAGATAAAGACGAAATGGCACGCGCTCGGTATCAAGCCGACGTTGCTACCGCTGCCGCCGCCCAGCAGAATTCCACTACGCCGCCTCCCCCCGCGGCCACTGAACGGAGCACGCCATCGCCGCCGCCGCCTGCGGGCAGCAGGGGGAGGTCGCGCCGTGGGAAACCGGAAATCTCGTATGTCCGGGTGGTAGGCTCGCGTCCATGCGGCGCGCTTGGCTTGCCTGCGGAGTAGCAGCCCTCGCGGTTCTTTCCTGCGGAGGAGAGCCGGCGCAGCAGCAGGAAGCTAAAAAGGCAGCGGACTGCCGCGAGGCGCCTAGTGCCCTTAAGGATGCGCTGGAGTCATCACTGAGAGGAGTCCAGAACGCTGAACTGACCGGAGTGCGATATGTCGAAGTCGAGAGTCCGCCCGATGCGCCCGTGTCGGGCTTCGACGACGGTATGTACGTTGTTTCGGGCCTTCTCCAGGATCGGGCCGCCGATGGCGAGCCACTGACATTCGCAGCTAACGAGGACATGGTGAGTACTGGCGGCGGACTTGCTTTCGCAATCGATCCGGTAACCCGGGAGTTCTTCCACTTCGGGGCTTCCGCTGCCGCAGATACTCTCGCCCGCGACTACATCGACGCCATCCGGGAAGAGCCTGAGTATCAGCAGGCGCGCAAGTGCGCTCAGCAGGGATGAGCATCCACGCCCTTCCAGGGCTAGGGCCGCAAGGGACAGCGCTCAGCAGGTTCAATCGATGGGGCGATGGTGGACTCGAACCACCGACCTCTTTACTCTCAGCAGTGGCGAGCACGTCCCCTAGGCGCGCACGGTGCCCGCCGTCACGGTGCACCACTGGAACGGCGGACTCAGGCCGCTCCCGGCGCGGCTGGGATCGCGGCCGAGCGGCCGAGATGCCACGCCGCCACGTGTGCGCGGATGACGCGCAGCATCGGCCGCCCGCGGTTGTTCGCGGGGACGGCTCCCTCGATGATCACGTCTCGGAGCGTGATGACCGGTAGCGGGTCCGACAGCGCGTCGATCTGCCGCTGCTCTTCGGCTGTGAGCTCCTCGTCGTCACCCAGCGCCTCGACTCGCTGCGCCAACTCGGCCTCCACCGTCCGCCGGTCGTCGACGAACTGCCGGAAGTTGCTCTGGCGGAACACCTGCCGAAACTGCTCGATGTCGCCGACCATCGGCGCGTCCTGCGGGACCTCCGCCGGGTCGCTGATCGATCCGAACTCAGCGGCCGTGCGTGCAGAGGCCCAGCCGATGCCCGCATCGACGTCCGCGTCGAGCCGGTCTGCCCAGTCCTCCTCCGTCGACAGGATCCCCTCGATCCATCTGCCGCCGACCAGGAGGCTGATCGCGGGCGCGAACCCCATGTCCGCGAACCGCAGCAGCCGATCGAGGCTCCAGTCCCCACGCTGGGCTGCACGCACGAGGGCCTCGGCGAGGGGCTCATACCCGTCTGTCATGTGTTCAGCTTGAACCCTGCCCCGGACACGTGCGCCGCCGTCCGTCGTGGGCTCGACGACAAGGATCTATATCTGGGCTCGCCATTCGCGAAGCCCGCGGCGGTCGCGCATCGTGGACGCCGAGAGGTCCGGCTCGTCGGTGCCTTTGAGCCGAACGAAGAAATGCAGTCCGGTGGCGCTGCCGTCGTGTGCGAAGTGCTCGACGTCGCCGTCGATTCCGTACTCCAGCTGCAGGCGCTCGTGGAACTTGAGCGTGGCTCCAAGCGCACCGCAGAACGCGCGCTCCGATTCCTCCAAAAGCTCGTGCTAGCCTCCCCGCGCTGTAGATCGACGACGCGCTCAACAGCAGCATGGAGATTGTCAACGAGCGACCGTCGCAGCGCGGGCTCGGGACGAGGGTTGCTCAGAGGCCGGTGTACGGCGCGGGACGCCACGGCGCGAGTATCACGGCGACCGTGGCGAATGTCTAAACTAAGTTTTAGCGCGCCGGCGACCGTGCGGTGGGTGTAGGTCACCACCGCGGCGGGCGGCCTGCGGCGTATTGGACAGCTGCCCTGGCGGCGCCAGGTGCGCAGCGTCTGCTCAGACACGCCGAGGTCGGCCGCGGCCTGCTTGAGCGGCACGCCGGAGTGCACCAGCTCGACCGACTGGCGACGGAACTCCGGCGGATAAGCAGGGGCGGGTTCTCGGCATGACAGCCCCATCCTTTTTCGAGCGTCGCAAGCCGTCAGGTGTCCACGAGACCGCGTCCACTCCACCGACGTGCCGGTTACTCGGCTCGTGTTTGACGGCGATGGTGGTCGGGATTACCTCGGCGCCAGGCGTTGTCGTCGTCCTCGTCAATCGCACGGCGGTCGTGCGCCAAACGGGCGGCATGGTGCCTGGGCCTCGGCTCATCCGCGGCCGTGGCGTTTGGAAACACGTCGCTCGACTCGCGAAGGCTTCCGCTCGTGTTCTGGTGCGTCGTCTCCGAGAAAGTCGGCCATCTGCCGCGCGAGTTCCTCTCGGTTGGCGCCCTGCATCCACCACGCTGGAGCGTCCGCTGGTGTGGCCCGCGGCGGCTGCTTGCCGCGCTGGTCGGCGTGTTCGTGGGCCATCCGCTCGATCCACGAGGTGAGCAGCAGGATGCCAACAGGCAGGGGTGGCAGCTTGTTAGCCCAGCGCTCGTTCCACTCTCGACTTTCGAGCACCTCGCCGGCTGCATAGAACGGCGGATCGTCGCCGAGCAGTCGGAGTGCGATCGCGTAGACCGGGTTCTCAAGCTTCCACCATGCCTGCACATACGTCAGCTCAAGCGCCATGCCCGCGACCGCCAGCGTCGCGCGCTCGCAATCGCCGTGCTCCTCTGCGGCCGCCTCGATCTGCGCAAGCGTCGTGAGCGTCCGCGACGGATGATTGATCACGCCCGACGGTTGCACCTGCTGCACGCACGTCGCGATCTGCAGTAGGGCCACGATCGCCGCCTCGGTCTCCTCTGGGTGTCCCGCGCGTATCGCACGCTCGCCCATCCGCTCGATCGTGTCGAGGATCCCGTCGATGTCGCCCTCAGTCGCTCGCGATGCGGAAAGGGCATCCACGGCGGCGGCAACCAAGCCGTCGGCGATCTCGTGACTGAACCATGCCTCGACTTGATGTCCGTCGTCGTAGGTGTGCTGGCGGGCGGCGGAATTCTTCGCGGCCGCCGCGATGTACGCCTCGTGCAGTCGATCGATCGCGAGCAGCGCGGCGGTGCTCGACCGGCTGTCGCCTCGCTGCACTGCCTGGCCGAGCATCTCGGTAAGCAGCCCGGCGCGGAACACGACGTAGCCGGTGTGGCCGCGCTCCAAGTGTCCGCGGACGCCGGCCAACACCTGCTTGCCGAATACGACAGGCGCTGTGAACCCAGAGTAGAGGCCCTGTAGCGACGTCGCTGAGTACCGCAGGACGCCGATCGTCGCGAGCGCCAGCGTGGCGACCGCCGCGGTCACCGCGTGCGACGGCTCGCCGGCGTCGGGGACCTGGCCAGCGAGTAGAAGCGCAACGGCCGTGATCACCAAGGGGCGCGCGACAACTGCGCGGACGCGCGGATTGAGCGGCAGCACGATCGCCGAGCGTGCGCCATGCAGCGCAACGGCCTGCTGGCCCAGAACGGACAGCGAGCCGAGCACCAGCAAAGATCGCGACGACGACCGCCGGGAGCACCTGAAGCGCCGTCTGCAACCCGGATCGTGAGCCCACGAGCCACGTCGGCGCCTGCCACCACTGAAGTAGCCATACGAGCACCCAGAAGACGACGTAGGCCGCCGGGCTCCGCGCCGCGGATCCCGCGCTCGCCTGATCGCTCGCGTCCTGCGCCGGTGCCGCCACGCGCCCAGGCTAGGGCGAGATCCGGTCATCACAGGGCCCGCAGCGGCCGGAGGATGAGCCCACCTGGCTCCAGCGGCTGCGCGACGCCGCGCGGGCACGCCTTCTCACCGATGCGCACACCGGGACGCGACCAGGCTCCCGAGCGGCGCTGCGAGCATGGTCGGCGCATCCGGGTCGCCCGCGGGCTTCCACGGCGCTTCCATATGGCCGATTTCGGGCCCCCGCGCTCGCTCTCGTCGGCCATGAGAAAACGCCGCCGTAGCGGGGCTTTCGTCAGAGTGGGCGATGGTGGACTCGAACCACCGACCTCTTCCTTATCAGAGAAGCGCTCTAACCGACTGAGCTAATCGCCCCGTGGGAGCGCGGATGGTAGCGCGCGAGAGCCGCGGCGTCGTCGGGTCCGTCGACCGTGAGCTCGACGGCG
>JAHWJE010000197.1 GCA_019348575.1 Actinomycetota bacterium
GAGCGCGCGCCACATGTCGAAGAGCGGGCCGACGACGGAGATCGGCGGGAACATCGCGATCGCCAGCGCCCCCGCGAGGATCAACGTCTTGCCCGGGAAGCTCAGGCGCGCGATCGCGTACGCCGTGAACGACGCGAGCGTCACCGCGATGAGGGTGGCGATGAGCGCGATCCCGATCGAGTTGATCAGCGGGCGCAGCAGCGGGGAGTCCAGCCCACCGGCGAAGAGCGTCGTGTAGTTCTCCAACGTCGTGTCCTGCGGGAGGAACTTCTTGTCGCTGACGGTCGCCGGCGTCTTGAACGACAGCGACAGCAGCCAGACGACCGGGATCAGCGCGTAGAAGAGGATCACGGCGAGCGCGAGCGTCCACAGGGCATAGGAGCGCGGCGTGCGGTTCTGCATGGTCTACTTCTTGTCTCCCTGGGATGGGGCGGCCGCGCCGAGGCCGCGCACGAAGAAGAACGCGATCAGCAGCACCAGGATGAAGATCAGCACCGAGACGGCCGAGCCGAGGCCGAGGTTCAGGCGCGAGATGAGCTGGTTGTAGCCGAGGATCGACACCGACTCGGTGTCCTGCGAGCCGCGCGTCATGATGAAGATCGAGTCGAACACGCGGAACGCGTCGAGCGTGCGGAACAGCAGCGCGACGAGCAGCGCCGGCTTGAGCAGCGGCAGCGTGATGCGCCAGAAGCGCTGCCAGGCGCTCGCGCCGTCGACCCTGGCCGCCTCGTAGAGGCCCTCGTCGATCGTGGCCAGGCCGGCGAGCAGCAGCAGCGCCATGAACGGCGTGGTCTTCCAGACCTCGGTGAGGATGATCACGCTGAAGGCGTCCCAGCGGTTGCCGAACCAGGCCTTGTCCTCCGCGAAGAACGGCAGGTTGTTGACGAAGCCGCTGCTGGGGTCGAAGGCGAAGAACCAGGCGAACGCGGCGACGACGGTGACGATGCCGTACGGGATCAGCACCGAGGTCCGGATCAGCCCGCGCCCGAAGAGCGCCTTGTGCATGACGAGCGCCAGGATCATGCCGAGCACGAGCTCGATCGCCACCGAGGTCACGGTCACGAACGTGGTGTTGAAGAGGTCCTGCCACCACAGCGGCGAGCTCAGCACGGCGGCGTAGTTGTCGAGGCCGACGAACCCGCGCTCCTCGGGAAAGCGCAGGTCGACCGTCTGCAGCGACAGGACGATCGCGTAGAGGATCGGATAGACCGTGACGAGCAGCATCGCGATCACCGCGGGCGCGACCAGCATCAGGGCGAGCTTGCGCTCGGACTTCGTGCGGTCGGTCGTCTGTATCGGCCCGCCGCGCTTGCGCTGCGACGTGCGCGCCGCCGGCCGTCCGACCTGTGGCGGGGCCGAGGTGCTCACAGCAGCCCCTCGCGCTTGATCGCCTTCTCGACGTTGTTGCGCAGCTCCTCGTAGGTGTCCTCCGGGCTCTGCGGGTCGATCTTCGTCGTCGGGTGCAGCGCACGCTGGATCGCAAGCGAGAGGTCCTGGTAGGCCGGCGACTCGGAGGGACGCGGGCCGGCGTTCTGGATCGACTCGCGGACCAGCTCGGCGAAGCCGGGGTAGACCTTCTCGATCTGCGGACGGTCGTAGAGATCGCTGCGCACCGGCGGCAGGCCGGCGAGCTCGGCCACCTCGAGCTGGTTGCGCGGCTGCACGAGGCACTCGATCGCGGCGAACGCCTCCTCCTTGTGCTCGGAGAAGGCCGAGACGCCGATGTTGATGCCGCCGAGCGGCGGCTTCGACGGCCCGTCGCCGACGCCCGGATAGCGCGCGGCGCCGATGTTCTTGAAGATCTCGGGCGCGTTCTCCTTCGCACTCGGATAGACGAACGGGTAGTTGATCTGGAACGTCGAGTTGCCCGCCTCGAAGCCCAGCCGCGCGGTGTCCTCGGTCGACGTCGTGATGTTCGGCGCCGCGACCGGCGAGTTCGAGAGGCGGCCCATGATCCCCAGCGCCTTCTGCGTCGGCGCCTCTTCGAGCAGGATCTCCTTCGGGGCGGAGAGGAACTGCGTGCCCGCCGACTCGATCAGCGCATTCGCCCAGACGACGAGGCCCTCGTAGCGGTTGCCCTGGATCTGGATGCGGCCCTCGTCCGGGCCGATCTTCTCGGCCATGTCGATCATCTCGTCCCACGTCCGTGGCGCGCGCGGCACGCGGTCCTTGCGATACCACAGCAGCTGCGTGTTGGACCAGATCGGAGCCACGACCAGGCGATCCTCGAAGCGGGCGGTGTCGAGGACCGGCTCGAAGACGTTCTCCGTCACGACCTCCTCGGTGCTCTGCGGGATCGGCGCGAGCCATCCGGCGTTGGCGAACTCGCCCGTCCAGACGACGTCGAGGCCGAGCAGGTCGAGCGAGGAGTCCTCGGCGCCGAGCCGGCGCACGAGCTGCTCGCGCTGCTGGTCGGCCTGCGCGGGCAGGAACTCGAAGTTGATCGCGTACTCGCCGTTTGACTGCTGAGAGCAGCGGTCGGAGATCTTCTGAAGAATGCCGCTCGGCTCGTTGAAGATGAACCAGTTCAGCTCGACGGGGCCGCTCGTGGAAGTCTCGTCCTCACCGCACGCCGCGGCGCCGAAGGCCAGCGCGATCACGACGGCTATGACGAGCGGTCCTCGCACGCAGGCCCCAGTACCCTCCGCGCCTCGTTACGAATCTCACGAGTCGGTGCGCGCCAGAAACCCCTCCCCGGGCTGAAGCTCGGCGGGTGCGGGCGTGCCCGCGGGGTGACGTGCCGCGTGCGTGGCGCGCACGATCTCCCCCGCGGCGGGAGCCGCCCGCACTCCGTCGCTCATGTTGATCGCGACGACGTGGCGATCGCCACGGCGATAGGCGAGCACGCCCTCGTCGACCGGCTCGACGAAGTCCAGACCGGCGCCGAGCGAGCGGCGGGCGGCGATCAGGGCGCGGTACAGCGCGAGCACCGAGTCGGGGTCGCGCGCCTGCTGCGCCACACCGCCGCCCTCGACGTCGATCGCGGGAAGCCAGGGCGTCGACTGCGCCGCGGTGAAGCCGCCGTGCGGCGCGTCGTCGTCCCAGCGCATCGGATGGCGGTGGCGATCGCGCCCGGCGCGGTCATGCGGCGGGTCGCCGCCCGGCCCGTCGCCCATCCCGATCTCGTCGCCCTGATAGACGAAGACCGGGCCCGGCAGCGTCAGCATGAGCAGCGCTGCGGCGCGCGTGTTGCGAGCGCCGACGCGGTCGGGCAGGCGCGGGAAGTCGTGGTTGGACAGCACCCAGGCGATGCGGCCCGCGGCGGCGTCGAGCGCCGCGGTGATCGCGCGCCGGTACGCCGCCGCCTGCCACTGCGCGTGCAGCAGCTCGAAGGCGAACGCGCAGTCGACGTGCTCGAGGTACGGGCGCAGCTGTGCCGCCGGGAGGTGGACCTCGCCGACGAGCAGCACGTCGTCTCCGACCGCGTCGCGCAGCGCGCGCAGCGCGATCCCGATGTCCGGCGCGTTGCGGCTGTGGACGTGCTCGAGCAGGGCCTCGTCGGCGTGCTCGGGCAGTGCCGGCGGCCCGCTCGCCGGCGGATCGTCGCGCAGCTCGGGGTCCTTCAGCAGCCGCTGGAGGGCGTCGAGCCGAAAGCCGTCGACGCCGCGCGCAAGCCAGAAGCGCAGCGCCGCCGCCACCGCCTCGCGGACGTCCTCGCGGCGCCAGTCCAGATCGGGCTGCTCCGGATAGAAGGAGTGCAGGTACCAGCGCCCCGTCCGCGCGTCCCGCGACCACGCCCGCCCGCCGAACGACGCCACCCAGTTGTTCGGCGGCTCGTCGCCGTCGGCCCAGACGTAGCGCTCCGGATGGGCGCGAAACCACGGGTGCTCGATCGACGTGTGGCACGGGACGACGTCCATCAGCAGCTTGAGGCCCGCGTCGTGCGCTGCGGCGATCAGCGCGTCGGCGTCCTCGAGCGTCCCGAAGCGCGGGTCGATGTCCTCGTAGTCGGCGACGTCGTAGCCGCCGTCGGCCATCGGCGACGGATAGACCGGCGACAGCCAGAGCGCGTCGGCGCCGAGCTCGCGGACGTGTTCCAGGCGCGAGGCGATCCCGCGCAGATCGCCCTCGCCGTCGCCGTCGGAGTCCTGAAACGAGCGCGGATAGATCTGGTAGACGACGGCATCGCGCCACCAGCGATCATCAGGTGAACCGGTCATGCCCTCATGCTCGCGCATGAGCGCAACCGGCGCCGGGGTGGTGGCCGCTGACGTGGGGCTGCTGCACGGAGGCCGGAGCACTATGAGATTGCTGTGAAGGACGTTCCGGCGTCGCCGCAGACGGGAACAACGAAAGGGTCCAACAAAGGAGGCTGTACGCATGGCTGCAGACGCCGGACCCCCGCTTGTCCTCATGGCCCTTGGCCTGATCCT
>JAHWJE010000198.1 GCA_019348575.1 Actinomycetota bacterium
TGCGGGCCCTGTCCGGCCTCTTCGGGATCGCCGCCCTGCCGCTGGCGTGGGTCGCCGGCCGCCGCTACGCCGGCGCCTGGGGCGGCGTCGCGTCCGTCGTGCTCCTGGCCACGTCGCCGTTCGCGATCCGGTACGCCACCGAGGCCCGGATGTACTCGCTCCTGATGCTGCTCGTGCTCGTCGGCTGGCCGGCGCTGCGGACGGCGATGCGGGAGCCGACCGTGCTCCGGCTCGCGCCCGTCGCCGTCGTCTCGGGCCTGCTCGCCCTCACGCACTACTGGTCGTTCTACCTGCTCGCGTCGACGGTCGCCCTCCTGCTCCTCGCCTGGCGCCGCGGGCGGGCGAACGCGCCGCGCGCCATCGCCGGCATCGCCGCCGGCGTACCGCGGCTGCGGGCGCTGCGCCCCGATCCGTGGCTGCTGCTGACCGCGGGCGGCGTGTTCGCGGTCTGCGCCGCTCCGATCGTGCTGTCGGGCGCGCCGTCGTTCGCCGGCTACCTCGCGCTCCCCAACACGTCGCACCAGCTCGCGCTGGCCGACCTCTACGCGCAGCGCGGCCCGGACTGGACGGGCCTGCCGGAGGGCTCGTACCGCTCGACGATGACGACCTACGTCCTGAGCTCCTACCCGGTCGGCGCGCAGGCCGCCCTGGGCGTGACAGCGCCGCTCGGCATCCTCGACATCGCGTGGCTGTACCAGCCGTTTCTCGCCTTCGCGCTGATCGTCGTGAGCCTCGCGATCTGGTCGCTGAGCGTGCGCGTGCTGCGCCACCGCTGGCAGGCCGCGCTCGTGACGTTCGCGGCATCGCAGTCAGCGCTGCTGTTCGGCAACTACCTGACGGGGTCGATCAAGGAGATCGCCGCCGTCGCCGTGCTCCTGACGCTCGTGGCCGTTGTGGCGGCCGCGATCCACGAGCGTCAGCCGGCGCGGGCGCTGCTGCCCGTCGCGATCGCGGCCGCGGCGGCGCTCGGCGCGCTCGGTCCCGCGGCGATCCCGTACCTCGCCGTTCCCGCGCTCGTCGTCGTCGTCATGTGGGGCTACCGGATCCTGCGCGCGCCGCGGCGCTCGGACCTGCTCGCGCTCGGGGCGGGCGTGCTGCTGCTGGTGGTCCTCGCGCTGCCCGTGCTGCGCACGCTGGGCACCGCAGTCGCGACGAGCGACGCCGTGCTGACCGGGCTGAGGGACGAGCTCGGACACCTGGCCCGGCCGCTGGAGAAGGCGCAGGTGCTCGGGATCTGGCTCACCGGAGACTTCCGCTACGACGTGCTCGGCGACGCCCAGACGGCGCAGGCGATCCTGCTGTGGATCGCCGGCATCTGCGCGGTCGTCGGCCTGGCCTGGGCGATCCGCCGCCGGCACTGGGGCCCGCTGCTGCTCGTCGCGACGTTCTTGCCGGTCTCCGCGTATCTCCTCAAGCGCGGGACGTTCTATGCGGACTCGAAGGTCCTGATGCTCGTCTCGCCGGCGGTGACCGCGCTCGTGATGCTGGGCGCCGTCGTGCTCTGGACCGGCCGCTGGCGCGCGCTCGGCGCCGTCGTCTCGGGCACGCTGCTCGCGGGCGTGCTGTGGTCGACGGCGCTTGCGTACCACGACGTGTCGCCGGCGCCGCACGCGCGCTACGCCGAGCTGCTGGAGATCAACGACCGGCTTGCCGGCCGCGGTCCCGCCTTCTTCAGCGAGTACGACGAGTTCGCCCTGTACTTCCTGCGCAGCATCCCGATCTACAGCGCGCCGCAGTATCCGCACCACTTCCGCGTCGCGCCGTACCAGCCCAACGCGCTCTTCGATCCCAAGCGCCGCCCCAGCGAGAAGACGCCGATCGACATCGACGACGTGACGCTGCCCTACATCCAGTCCGTCCGCTACGCGATCCTGCGCCGCGGGCCGCAGACGAGCAGGCCGCCGGCGAACTTCCGCCTGCAGAGCCGCGGGACGTACTACGACGTCTGGCGGCGGACGCCGGCGCCGCGCGTCCTCGACCACCTTCCGCTCGGCCCCGACGTCCTGCGCCAGGCGGCGCTGGTGAGCGAACGGACCGCCGCGCGCTGGGCGCGCCGGGCGCGCCGGCTGGAGGGGCGGATCGCGTTCGTCGCTCGCGAGCGCCCGGCGATCTTCCTTGCCAGCCGGGTGCCGCGCCCGGGGCGCTGGACGGGCTTCGGCAACTTCCCCGAGGCGCTCCTGTCCGACGGGCCGTCGAACATCCGCGGCTCGATCTTCATCCCGCGGACCGGCCGCTACCACGTCTGGGCCGAGGGCTCGTTCGCGCGCACGATGGAGATCGGGCTCGACTCCACGCCCTTGCCGCAGACGCCCGCGGGGCTGAACAACCCGGGCGCGTACGCGTCGCTGGGCACCGTCCGCATCACCCGGGGGCGCCACGAGGTCTTCGTCCGGCAGGGCGGGGCCGACCTGCGACCGGGCAGCGGCGGCTACCGCTCGAGCCTGCGCCACCTCGGGCCGATCTACTTCAACCCGGTCAGCAACGAGAAGCCGGGCGTCCGCGTGATCGAGCCGGACCGCTGGCGCGAGCTCGTCGGCGTGCGGGCCGACTGGCTCGAGGTCGTCAGGCCGTGAGCGCGGCGTTGCGCAGCCGCACCGTGTCGCACGAATGGCTCGCCGCGAATCCCGCGGGCGCCGGCAGGTCGGCCGCCGACCCCTCGAGGTAGATGACCTCGACGCGGGCCAGCAGCTCGGGCTGCGCGGCTCGCAGGAGCGTCCGCTCGTAGCCCTCGACGTCGATCTTCAGCAGCGAGATCGTGTCGCCGACCGCGAGCGCGTCCTCGAGCACGGCATCGATGTGCCGGCAGGGCACCGTCGTCATGTCGTCGCCGGGCTGGTTCAGCGCGCCGTAGCGGCCGAACGGATCGAGGCGGAACTCGGCCTCGCCGTCGAAGTCCGCGACGGCGACCTGCTCGACGACGTAGCGGTCCTCGAAGCCCTCGAGGTTGCGCCGCAGGCGCTCGACGTTGCCCGCCACCGGCTCGTACAGCCGGCAGCGCACGTCGGGCCCGCGCGTGAGGAAGTACAGCGCCGACAGCCCGATGTTGGAGCCGACGTCGACGACGAGCGCCGGCGGCCTGCGCACGCCGTAGTCCTCGCGGCAGAAGATCTCGTTGAGCGTGAGCATGTCGTGAAACGACCACAGCATCGGCCGCACCGTGCCGCTGGGCGTTCGCACCGCGAAGCGGGCCGGGTAGCTGCCGCGGCCGAAGAGGTAGCGGCCGTAGCCTTCCAGCGGCTTCTCGTACAGGCGCGCCATCCGCGCGAGCGCGCGGTAGTGCGCCGGCTGCGCGACGTTCTCGGCGACGAAGCGCAGCGAGCGGTCGCCGAGCAGCCTCATCGCGACATGACGCTGGAGGCCAAGCGCAAGCTCACCGGGTGAAGGGTAGCCTCGCCCCCTCATGGCGCACGCCTCACACGAGCCCGCCCTGCCCGCTCGGCGTGAACCTCGCGGGCTATCTCGGCGCGATGGCGTCGCTGACCCGCAGCACCGGGCTGCTGCTCGTGCTGCCGCTCGCCGTGGAGGCGCTGCTGCAGTTCCGCGCCTCGCGCGGGCCGATCCGGCCACGGCTGCTGCGGCTGGGTGCCGGCCTGACCGCCAGCGCGTCCGTCCTGCTCGGCATCGGCGCGTACTTCCTCTACTGGCAGCGCTTCGCCGGCGACTGGCGGCGGCCGCTGGACGTGCAGGGCTCCAACTGGAGCCGGGAGAAGTCCTGGCCGTGGGAGACGATCGAGGCCGGGGTCCGCGAGGGCACCCGCTACTTCGGCACCTACGCCGGCGGCTGGCGCATCATGCGCACGCTCGGCCGCCGGATCATCGAGCTCGACCCGCCCCGCGGCTTCGCTGCGGAGACGACCGCAGCGGGCGTGCTCTACACCACGGCGTTCGTCTTCGAAGCGCCGATCTCGACCACGCACACGATCACGTCGTCGATCATCGGTGTCGGCGCGACCAAGCGGCTCAACCGGGTGCGCTGGAGCGTCGCGGGCAACATCGTGACGGCGTGGATCCTCACCATCCCGATGGCAGGTCTGGTGGCCGCGGGCTCTTACTACGTCTTGAGAGCCTTCATCCAGTAGCTCCTGGCGCGCCTTGCGGAGCTGTCGAGTCAGCCGACTCCGCGCGTTCGTCACGGCTGAACATGACATCGGTCTCCCACCGCGTGAACCCGAGCTTGGTGTAGAGCTCCTTCGGCCAGTCGTCGGCGTCTGCAACCAAGAAGATCATCTCGTGTCCCCACGCCCGCGCCTCGTGCAGAGCACGTAGAACTGTGGCGGTAGCGAGACCTTGCGATCGGTGCTTCGTCAGCGTCGAGACGTCTTCGATCTGAGCCGTGATCCCATCCGAGTACAACTCGCAGACGGAC
>JAHWJE010000199.1 GCA_019348575.1 Actinomycetota bacterium
CGGCCGGGACCTTGAGCGACAGCGCATCGACCGCGGGCTCGGCGCTACCGGGGTAGCGCTTGGTGGCCTCGCGAAACTCCAGCGGCTCGGCGGTTCGCTCGGAGCGATCGCTCACGGGCGCGATCCTACCTCCGGTGCAGGCAGTTCATGCGCGGGTTCGCCCGGCCGTCAGACTCCCGCCGCCCGCCGCGCCTCTGCGTGCGCCGCGTCCTCCAGCGCGTCGTCGAGCGCGGCGAGCTCGTCGAGGCCCAGCGCCGCGGCGATCAGCCAGTCGGCGAACCACGCGTTCTTCGGCAGCAGCGGGCCGTGCAGGTAGGTCCCGATCACGCCGCCGCGCCGCACGCCCTCGACGCCGGATGAGCCGGTGTTGCCGTGGCCCTTCAGGACGCGCCCGAGCGGCCGCTCGGACGGGCCGAGGTGCGTGTGCCCGGCGTGGTTCTCGAAGCCAGCGAGCACGCGCCGGCGGCCGTTGCCGTCGAGGTCGACCTCGATCGCGACGTTGCCGATCAGGCGCGGCCCGCCGGAGCGGATCGTCTCGAGGTCGACGAGTCCGAGCCCCGGGATGTTCTCGTCGGCCAGCGCGTAGCGGTGGCCCAGCAGCTGATACCCGCCGCAGACGCCGAGCACGAGCGCGCCGCGCTCGGCCGCCGCGTGCAGCGCGTCGCGCTTGGTGTCGACCAGGTCGAGCGCGCACAGCCGCTGGTCGCGATCCTGACCGCCGCCGAGGTAGAAGAGGTCGTGCGCCGCGGGATCGACGCCCTCGCCGAGGCCGGCGGCCGTGACCTCGAAGCCCAGCCCGCGCCACGTGCAGCGGCGCTCGAGCATCAGCAGGTTGCCGCGGTCGGCGTAGATGTTCATGAGGTCGGGGTACAGCGCGCAGACGCGCAGGGTGCGAGCGCCGGCCTCAGCCACGCAGCATCACCACGCTCGTCCCGACGTGCTCCTCGGTCGGCGCAAGCAGCCGCGCCGGCAGCGGCGTCAATCCGGCCGCGCGGCCCTCCGCCTCGAGCTCGGCGACCGAGACCTTGTCGAGGTGCAGGACGTCGTCGCTTGCGCTGCGCCGGCCGTCGGCGGTGAGGATCTCGCGGATGCGCTCGATCGCGACGGTCTCGCCGTGGTCGCGCAGCGCCACCGGCTGGCTCGAGTACAGCGTGCCGTCGACGATCAGCCGGTCGGGCAGCGGCAGCAGGACGTGGTCTGCGTCGAAGCACTCCAGCGCGTCGGCGAGCGCGATCGCGACGAGCCCGCCGGGTGCGACGTGCGCCCGCGCGCAGCGCAGGAACGCGCGCCGCCCGTCGGCGCGCAGCAGCTGGACGGTCTGCATCGGCGCGATGACGAGTGCGAAGTCGCGCCGCTGCAGCTCGAAGCTCGCGGCATCGGCGGCGACCGTCTGGACCTGCAGGCGCTCGGCGTGCGCGCGTTCCTCGAGGACGGCGAGCAGCGCGGGGTCGAGGTCCAGCGCGACGACGTCGTGGCCGCGGCGGGCGAGCTCGAGCGCCACCCGGCCGGTGCCCGCGCCGACGTCGAGGATCGGCCCCGCCGCCTGCGCCGCCAGCTCGCGCCACAGCGCGAAGTCGGCGCCGTAGCGGCCGCACTCGACGTCGTGCCAGACGACGTCGCTCATCGCGCGAAGGACTCCTGGGCCGCGCCGCGCGCGACGAGCAGCTCGCGCAGGGCGAGCATCGCCGTGTACGTCGGCAGCGCGACGAGCCGGCCGTCGCCGCCGGCCAGCGCCGCGTCCAGGCCGCGCTCGAGCGCGTGCTCGACGTGCACTCGCTCGGGGGCGACGCCCGCGTACTTCAGCCGCAGGGCGAGCTCCGCCGCGCGCGTGCCGCTGCACGTCACCCGTCGCACGCGCTCGGCGATGAGCTCGAAGTCGGCGTCCCAGACCCACGAGACGTCGCGGCCGTCGGCGATGTTGTCGTTGAGCACCGCGAGCAGGTCGTGCTCGCCCTCGTCGAGCGCGAGCGTGCGCAGCACCTCGTTCGCGCCGGCCGGGTTCTTCACGAGCAGGATCGCCAGCTCGCGGCCGCCGACGGCGACGCTCTCCGCGCGGCCGAACGCCGCCCGCGTCGCCTCGAGGCCGTCGACGATGCGCTGCAGCGGCGCGCCGAGCGCGCTCGCCAGCGCGGCGGCGCCGAGCGCGTTGTAGACGTTGTAGAGGCCCGGGAGGGGCAGGGCGACGACGGCCTGCTCGCCGCCGAGGTGCAGCGTGAAGCGCGCGCGGCGGGTGCCGTCGAGCTGCACTGCCGCGGCGTAGACATCGGGCTGCGGGCGCCGTGAGTCGCCGTTGGGGCAGTGGTAGCGGCCGAGGTGGCCCATGTAGATCGCGTCATAGGCATAGGGCGCGCCGCAGCGGCGGCAGTGCTTGGAGTCGGAGGCGTGGGCCATGCCTCGCAGCGCCATCGCGTCGTCCTGCACGCCGAAGTACGTGACCCGCCCGGCGCGATCGTCGCGCCCGAGGTCCGCGACGAGCGGGTCGTCGGCGTTGAGCACGAGCTTCGTGTCCGGCGCAGCGGCGACCGTCGCCGCCCAGCGGTCGGCGATCGCCTCGAGCTCGCCGTAGCGGTCGAGCTGGTCGCGGAAGAGGTTCGAGAGCAGCAGCGCGCGCGGTCGCAGCTGGGGCACGACGCGGTCAAGCCAGAACTCGTCGACCTCGAACAGCCCGGCGTCGGCGTCGATGCCATCGCCGCGCGCCGCGCCGAGCAGCACGCTCGCGACGCCGCCGGCCATGTTCGCGCCGGCGCGGTTGTGCACCAGCCGCGTGCCGCAGGCTTCGAGGATCGCGGCGACCATCGCGGCCGTCGTCGTCTTGCCGTTCGTCGCCGAGATCACGGCGCTGCCCTGCGGCAGCCGGCGCGCGAGGCGCTCGATCGCGCCGGGCTCCATGCGCATCAGCAGCTTTCCCGGCAGGCTCGTCGCGCCGCGCCCGCTGCGGCGCGAGAGCGCGCCCGCGGCACGCGCCAGCGCGATCTTCGCGCGCAGCGTCACTGCGAGACCAGCACGCGCAGCGCGCGCGGGACGACGCGGATCGTGGCGGGGGTCGCGCCGATCGGCTCGCCGTCGGCGTAGACGGCGAACGGCCGGTCGGCGTCGACCTGCAGCTCGCGCCCGCGCAGGACGCGCACCGCCGGGTGGCGGACGTGCGTCCCCCTGAACGCCCGCGGGAGCGTGGCGAGGAAGGAGCGCTTGGGGTGGCCGGCGATCAGCACGACGTCGAGCAAGCCGTCGTCCAGCGCGGCGCTCGGCGCCAGCCGGATCCCGCCGCCGTAGCAGCAGGAGTTGCAGGCGGCGACGGAGTAGCCGACGCAGGACAGCGGCTCGCCGTCGAGGCGCAGGTCGAAGCGCGCGGGCTTCCAGGCGGCGAGCGCGCGCAGCGCGCCGTAGACGTAGACCAGCCTGCCCAGGCGCGCGGGCGCGGCGTTCGCGAACCGGTTGGCGTCGGAGTCGAAGCCCAGCGAGGCGATCCCGACGAACGAGCGTCCCCCGACGTCGCCGATGTCGAGGCACCGTTCGCGGCCGCGCGCGACGACCGCGCACGCGGCGTCGATCGCGTTCGGGATGCCCAGCGCGCGCGCGGCCGGCACCGGCTCGCACATCCCTCCGGAGTTCCAGGTAATCAGCACCGCCCGGCGCTGGTCCGGCGCAAGGCGCGCGGCCAACGGTCCGCGCACGGTGTCCAGCCGCTGCGCCGTGGGGCCGATCTGCGAGGCCTTGTCGTAGCCCATCTCGCGCGCGATCCGCGTGGCGGTGCGCTCCTCGGCGGGGAGGTCGGCCATGACCTCGAGTAGGGCCCGCTCGGCGGGCGGCAGGCGATCGAGCTGGCGCTCGACGTGCTCGTCGACCGGCTGGTCGACCAGCGCGAGCACGCACTCCAGCCCGTGGTCGCGCGCGTAGAGCGCCGTCGCGAGGCCGTGGTTGGTGGCCAGCCCGCCGAAGGTCAGCAGCGTCCGCCGGCCGCGCGCCTTCGCGTCGCCGATCAGCAGCGTGAGCGCGGACCCGGCGACGAAGCCGACCAGGAACGGGGCGCCGTGGTCGACGGTGAGGATGGCGGCGGTGTAGGCGCCGATGCCCCAGAACGCCGCCTGGGCCAGGGAGAGGATCCCGGTGAGACCGAAGATGAGGTGCATGGCCAGCACGTTCAACGCGTACACGACCGCGAGGATGAGCAAGCCGTGGGTGTAGGGCGTGTCGGCGACCAGCGGAGCAACGGCGGCCACGGCCAGCACGATGAGGGGCGGCACCCAGCGGGGCGTGTCCGAGCCCATCACGCCTTCTCGACCGACGCGACCTCACCGAAGATGCCCTGCGGTCTGGCGATGAGGAACAGGATCAGGAAGACGAACGCGAAGG
>JAHWJE010000019.1 GCA_019348575.1 Actinomycetota bacterium
TGCTGGTGCTCATCTACCTCGTCGTCGGGATCGGGCTGCTGTCGATCCTGCGCTGGACGGCGGCGCGGCTCGTCGGCCAGCTCGCGGCCTCGCTGATGCTGCTGACGCGCGCGGTCCCCGTGCTGCTGATCTTCATGATCGTCCTGTTCATCAACACCGAGATGTGGCAGGTCTTCTCCGACGTCTCGGACCCGGCGCTGTTCGGGGTGATCGCGCTGTTCATCGCGGTCGGCTCGGGCTTCGTCGGGTCGCGGCTGCCGCGCGAGGTGCGCGAGCTCGAGCAGGAGGTCGCCGCGGACCCGCCGCTGACGACGCGCCAGCGCTTCAACGTCGGGCTCGTGATGTTCGTCAGCCAGGGGCTGCAGGTGCTCGTCGTCGCCGTCCTCGTGGGCGCGTTCTTCGTCGCCTTCGGCGCTCTGGCGATCACGCCCGACGTCGTCGAGTCGTGGATCGGGCGCCGGCCGCACGCGATCGCCGGCAGCTCGTCGACGAGCATCGAGCTGCTGAAGGTGTCAAGCGGGCTGGCCGCGTTCAGCGGCCTGTACTACGCGATCGCGGTGCTCACCGACCCGGCCTATCGCGCGGAGTTCCTCGACGAGCTGCAGACCTCGCTGCGCGAGACGTTCGGCGATCGCGCGCGCTATCTCGAGGCGCGGGCGGCCGCGGTCGCGCCATCGTAGGCTCCCGCGCCGTGCCCGCCGACGACGAACCGCAGCTCTACCTCCAGCACGGCCAGCCGCCCGGCGTGCCGCCCCTGGCGCTGACGGGCGAGCGCACGCTGCCCGACGTGCCGGAGGAGAACTACTGGTTTCAGCGCCACCTCGTGGTCTACGAGTGGATCGCCGGCCGGATCGGCGGGCTGCGCGTCGTCGACATGGCCTGCGGGGAGGGCTACGGCTCCGACGTCCTGGCGAGCGCCGGGGCCGCCGAGGTCGTCGGCGTGGACGCCAACCCGGAGGCCTTCGAGCACGCGCGGCTGCGCTACGTGCGCGAGAACCTGCGCTTCGTGCGCACGATGGTCGAGACCTTCGACGAGCCCTGCGACGCGCTCGTCTTCCTGCAGACGATCGAGCACGTGCGCGACCCGGGCGCCGTGCTCGCCCGCTTCCGCGAGCTCGTCGCCGGCTCGCCGGACGGCGTCGTGTTCGTCTCGACGCCCAACGTGCTGACGCTGGCGCCGCCGGGCGCGAAGCGCTCGGGCAACCCCTGGCACCTCTACGAGTACCGGCCCGAGGAGTTCGCCGCGCTGTGTCGCGCGCACTTCGGCTCGGTCGAGCTGTTCGGCCTCTACCACGCGCGCAAGCTCGCGCTGCACGCGGGCGCGCTGCGCCTGGGCTGGGACGCCGTGCACGCCCGCCTGGGCATCACCAAGCGCTTCTACGACCGCTTCACGGCGGCGATCGACGTGCGCGACTTCGCCCTGCGCGCGGGCAGCGCGCGCGACCTGCGCGCGGCGCTCGACCTCGTCGCCGTGCTGCGGCCGTGAGCGGCGATCCGGCTCGCCCACCAGAAGGCGAGCTGGCGATCGTCCTGCACTCACACCAGCCCTACGTCGAGGGCTTCGGGGTCTGGCCGTTCGGCGAGGAGTGGCTGTGGGAGTCGATCGCGACGTCGTACCTGCCGCTGCTGGACGTCCTCGACTCCGGCCCGCCCACCCCGCCGATCACGCTGTCGCTGACGCCCGTCCTGTGCGACCAGCTCGAGGCGCCGGGCGCGCTCGAGCGCTGCGCGGCGTTTCTGCGCGGCACGCGCATCGAGACGCACCGTCGCGACAGCGAGGCGGCGGCAGCCGACCGCCGCGTCGTCGCCGCGCTCGAGCACTCCGCCGCGCGCTACGCGTGGGCGCGCGAGCGGCTCGCGGCGCTCGAGGGCGACCTGCTGGGCGCGCTCGGACGCCACGTCTGCTGGACCTCGTCGGCGACGCACGCCGTGCTGCCGCTGCTGGCGACGAACGCCGGCATCCGCCTGCAGCTGCGCGCGGGCATCGACGCGCACCGCCGCCGCTTCGGGTCCGGCGCCTGGCGCGGCGGCTTCTGGCTGCCGGAGTGCGCGCATGCGCCGTGGCTCGATCCGCTGCTCGAGGAGGTCGGCGTGCGCGCGGTCTGCGTCGACCTGACCGACGTCCTGTCCGCCGACGAGCAGCTGCGCCCGCTGCGCTCGCCCGCCGGGCCGCTGTTGGTGCCGATCGACCGCGCGACGATCGAGCTCGTCTGGAGCGACCGCGGCTATCCGGCCGACGCGCGCTATCGCGACTACCACGCCTTCACGCGCTACCGCCACCGCGCCTGGAGCAACGACGGGTCGCCGTACGACCCCGCGCGCGCCGCTGTCGCCGCGCGCGAGCACGCGGCCGACTTCGTCGCGCGCGTGCGCGAGCGGCTCGCCGGCGGCGGCCTGTGCGTCTTCGCCGTCGACACCGAGCTGCTCGGCGACTGGTGGCACGAGGGGCCGCTGTGGCTGGCGGCGGTGATCGAGCAGGCGGCGGCGCGCGGGCTGCAGATCGCGCGCCTCGACGACGCGCTGACACGCCACGAGGCGGCGGCCGCGCCCGCCGACCTGCCGGTGACGACGTGGGGCGCGCGGCGCGATCTGAGCACCTGGAGCGCTCCGCCGGTCGCGCGCATGGCCTGGAGCGCACGCGATGCCGAGCTGCGCGCGGTCGCCGCGGCGCGCACCGGCGCAACCGATGCGCGCGCGGCCCGCGAGCTGCTCGCGCTGCAGTCGAGCGACTGGGCGTTTCTCGTCAGCCGTGACCTCGCCGAGCCCTACGGGCGCGAACGCGCGGCCGCGCACCGCAGGGCGCTCGACGCGGCGCTCGCGGCGCCCGGCATGCACGACGCGTCGGTGCGCTCGCTCGCGCCGCAGGCGTCCCCGGCGCAGCTGTCGGAGCCGTAGCAGCCCCGCGACGAGCAGGCTTTTCCCGCTCCTTGCGCACGAGCGCAAGACATTCCGTCGGAGCGGTCCCTACCATGCGGCGCTGCTTTGCATAACGAGCCGAGTCCCGAGCGCCCAGCGCGACCGGGAACGGGGGACCCACGTGGGCCGGTGCAGTCCCGGTCCGGGGGCGAATCGCCACCCACCGCCAGCGCGCGGTGCGGCGGCGTAGCGCACGTCACAGCGCGAGCCCGGCAGCTAACCCCGTAGGCGCCGCGACGACGAGAGGGAGCACCCAGATGACAGCCAGCGACGACCCACGGGCGAGCCGCGATGCCCTGCCCGAGCACCACGACGCGGCGCTCACGATCGCCTGCCGCCGCTCGCTGCGCGCCGCGCGCGTGCGCCGCGCCGCGTCGCGGCTGCGCCGCCGGCGCGCGCTGCGCAGCCGCGGATCGCTGCTCGTCGCGCTCGCCGGCGTGCTGATCGCAAGCGCCGGCGCCGTCGCCCACCAGACCGACTCCGCGCGCGGCACGATGACCGCGCAGACGATCGCCGCCGCCCAGAAGGCCCTCGGCGTCGCGGCCGACGGCATCGTCGGCCCGCGCACGCGCGCCGCGACGAAGCGCTTCCAGCGCCGCAAGGGACTCGCGGTGAACGGCGTGATCGGCCCGCAGACGCTCAAGGCGCTCGGCATCGAGCGCCCGCGGGTGGGCGATCAGCGCGCGCGGGCGGCGGTCGCCGACCCGCTGCTCGAGCGGATCGCGAGATGCGAGTCCGGCGGCGACCCGACCGCCGTCTCGGCCGACGGCCGCTACCGCGGCAAGTACCAGTTCTCACGTGAGACGTGGAGAGACGTCGGCGGCCGCGGCGACCCCGCCCGCGCCTCGGAGGTCGAGCAGGACAGGATGGCCGCCAGGCTGCTGCGGCGGGCGGGCACGAGCCCTTGGCCCAACTGCGCGTGAGCGGGAGTCGCGGCCGCGGATGCGGGCGGTAGTGTCAGCACGCGATGAACGACGAACTGGCGGGCCTCAAGGCGCTGCAGCGCGCGATCTGGAGCGCGGGCGACTACGACGCGATCGCGGAGCTGTTCTGGGACGTCGGCGCCGCCGTCGCCGAGGCCGCGGCGATCGAGCCCGGGATGAAGGTGCTCGACGTCGCGACCGGCACCGGCAACGCCGCGATCCGCGCGGCGGAGGCGGGCTCGGACGTCGTCGGGCTGGACCTCACGCCTGAGCTGTTCGACGACGCGCGCCGGCGCGAGGCGCTCGCGGGCGTGCGCGTCCAGTGGGTCGAGGGCGATGCCGAGGCGCTGCCCTTCGACGACGACAGCTTCGACCGCGTCCTGTCGACGTTCGGGGTCATGTTCGCGCCACGTCACGACGTGGCGGCCGCCGAGCTCGTCCGCACGTGCCGCACGGGCGGCATGATCGTGCTCGCCAACTGGACGCCGGCCGGGTTCATCGGCCGGATGTTCGCGGCCTTCGCCGACCGCATGCCGGCTGCGCCTCCGCCCGCGCCGCCGACGCTGTGGGGCGACGAGGCGCACGTGCGGGCACTGCTCGGCGGGCAGGCGCGGCTCGCGATCCAACGGCGGACCGTCGACCTCGTCTACGAGTCGCTGGACGGGATGGTCGCCGATTACGAGCAGCAGTTCGGGCCGATGGTCCTCGCCCGGCAGGTGCTCGACGGCGCGGCGTACGAGGCGCTGAAGGCAGAGCTGCGCGCGCTCGTCGAGTCCTTCGACACCGGCGACGGCGAGGTGCGGATCCCGGCGGAGTACCTGCTGGTCGTGGGTCTGAAGCCCTGAGCGCAGGCAGCGCGCGCCAATCGTTTCGGGTCGGCCTGCGCGGCGGATCGGTGCTGCCGGCGGTCGCTGTCGCGGTCGCCGTGACGGCCGCGCTGCGGGCGCTGGCCTGACGGCGCGGCGATGACGCGTCGTCCCTGAGAAGATCTGCGCGATGAGCGGCGGCACAGAGGACATCGTGCGGGCCGCGAGCGCGCTGTCGTCGCGGCTGCCGTGGCCGCTCGGCGTGCTCGCGCGGCTGGCGTACAACTACCGCTGGACGTGGCTGCCGGACGGGCCGGACGTCTTTCGCGACGTCGACCCCGAGCGCTGGCGCGAATGCGGTCGCAACCCCGTGCGGCTGCTGCAGGAGACCTCGGCGGAGGCGCTGCTGCGGGCGGCCGGCGACGACGCCCTCGTGGCCCGCGCCGAGCAGCTCGAGCGCGCGATGCTCGCGGACCTCGCCCGTCCCGCCGCGACGGACGTCGTCGCCGAGGACCGGCCGGTCGCGTTCTTCTGTGCCGAGTACGCCGTCCACGCGTCGCTGCCGATCTACTCCGGCGGGCTCGGCGCGCTGGCCGGCGACATCGTCAAGGAGGCGTCCGACCTCGCGCTGCCGTTCGTCGCGGTCGGGCTGATGTACCGCCACGGCTACTTCCGGCAGCGGATCGACCACAGCGGCTGGCAGCAGGAGTACTGGGTCCCGACGGACCCCGAGCGCTCGCCGGCCGTGCTCGTCACGGTCGGTGAGGAGCGCGCGCCGCTGCGGATCCGCGTGCCCGTCGGCGAGGACGAGGTCGTCGCGCAGGTCTGGCGCGTCGACGTCGGCCGCGTGCCGCTGTACCTGCTCGACAGCGACGTGCCGGAGAACGGCCGCGTCGCGCGCTGGATCACCGCTCGCCTGTACGACAGCGATCCCAGCACCCGGCTCGCGCAGTACGTGCTGCTCGGCGCCGGCGGCGCCGCCGCGCTGCGGGCGCTCGGCATCGAGCCGGGCGTGGTGCACATGAACGAAGGCCACGCCGGGTTCGCCGCGCTGGAGATGACGCGCGGCACCCTCGACGGAGGGCTCGGCTTCGAGGCTGCGCTGGAGGCCGTGCGCCGGCGCAACGTCTTCACGACCCACACGCCGGTGCCGGCCGGCAACGACACGTACCCGCCCGACCACGTCCGCGCGGCGCTGGGGCCGCTCGCCCGCTCGCTGGGCACCGACGCCGAGCAGATCCTCGAGCTCGGCCGCACGCACCCGGGCGACGAGCAGGAGCCGTTCGGGGTGACGCAGTTCGCGCTGCGCGCCAGCCGCGCCGCGAACGGCGTGTCGGCGCTCCACGGCGAGGTCGCACGTGAGATGTGGGGGGCGCTCTGGCTCGACCGGAACGGCGACGAGCCGCCGATCGGCCACGTCACGAACGGCGTCCACGTGCCGTCGTGGGTCGGCGCGCCGATGCGCCGGCTGCTCGATCGTCACCTCGCCCCCGGCTGGCCGCTGCATGCCGCCGATCCCGCGACCTTCGCGGCGATCGACGACATTCCCGCGCAGGAGCTGTGGGACGTGCGCTGCGAGCAGCGGCGGCTGCTCGTCGAGTACGTCCGCGATCACAGCCAGCTGCACCGGATCGCGCGCGGCGAGCCGCGCGACTGGGTCGAGGCGGCCGCGAAGACCTTCGACGGAGGCGTTCTGACGCTCGGCTTCGCGCGGCGGCTGGCGACGTACAAGCGCCTGCACCTGCTGCTGTACGACGTGCAGCGCAGCTTCTCGCTGCTCGGCGGCGAGCGGCCCGTGCAGCTGCTGATCGCGGGCAAGGCCCATCCGCGTGACGACGACGGCAAGCGCCTCGTGCAGCAGCTGTTCGCCGTGCGCTCGCAGCAGCGCGCCTTCGAGCGCGTCGTCTTCCTCGAGGACTACGACCTCGCCGTCGCCGCGCGCCTCGTGCGCGGCTGCGACGTCTGGATCAACCTGCCGCGGCCACCGCTGGAGGCCAGCGGGACGAGCGGGATGAAGTCCGCCGTCAACGGCGGGCTGCAGCTCAGCGTGCTCGACGGCTGGTGGGCGGAGGCCTACGACGGCGCCAACGGCTGGGCGCTGGGCGGCGAGGCGGACCCCGACGCCGGCGCGCAGGACGCCCGCCATGCCGACCAGCTGCTCGCGCTGCTCGAGAACGAGGTCGTGCCCGAGTTCTACGCGCGCGACGACGCCGGCATCCCGCAGGCGTGGATCGAGCGCGTCAGGCGCTCGATGCGAACGCTGATCCCGGCGTACTCCGCGACGCGGATGCTGGCCGAGTACGAGCAGCGCATCTACCGCGCGGGCTGACCGCCCTGGAGGGGACCCGCGGGCCCGGCGCGGGGTGAGATACTCGCGGCCATGACGGTGCTGCTGGCCGGTCTCGGGGTCGCGCTGGTCGCGCTCGGCGCGCTCGTGCTGCTGCGCTACCCGGACCGCCCCGGCGGCAACGTGCGGCTGCTGGGGCTCGAGGTCAGCTCGGTGGGGGCCGGCTTGCCGCTCGTCGCCCTCGGCGTGCTCGCGATCGCCATCGGCGTGATGCAGGAGCGCGAGCCGTCAGCGGCGCGCGACGGCGCGGGCGTCGAGCGGCCCGAGGCGGCGGCGCTGCCGGGCGGCGAGCAGGACGAATCCGATCGCGTCCGGCTCGCCGACGAGACGGCGATCCCCCGCTGCATCTCGGAGTTCTTCGCGCGCTCGCCCGCCGTGCCCCCCGGCAGGCAGCGCTTCCTGCCGCGCCGGGACGAGTGGATCGTCGTGCTCAAGGAGAACGAGCCCAAGGCCGCCGAGTTCGGCCTCGTCCTGCGCTCGCGCGGCCAGGTCATCGGCGCGGCGAAGATGCGCTTCGACGCCGACGGCGAGGAGTTCCTCGTCGACGGTCTCGTCGACAACCGCTGCCGTCGCGCGCCGTGGAGCTCCAGCGGCGACCCGGCGACGCCCAGCCCCAGCGTCGTCAGGATCCACGACGACCTCGTCCTGGCGCTCGGGGGAGCGACCTACACGATCCGCTTCCACGAGGGCGCCCCGCGGACCGTCATGGAGCTGACCGGCGGCTGATCGCAGCCGCCGGCGCTACTCCCAGCGCAGCGAGCGCGGCGCCTCGCGCATGCGCAGCACGCGCACCGGCACGCCGGCCGCGACCGCGTTGTCGGGCACGTCGCGCGTGACGATCGTCGAGGTGCCGAGCACGCAGTTGTCGCCGACCGTCGCGCCGCGCAGGATCGCGACCCCGTACCCGACCCAGACGTTGTGGCCGACGCGCACGTCGCGCTTGTAGATGCCCTGCTCGCGCACCGGCCGCTCGTGCTCGACGACGCCGTGATCGAAGTCGATCAGCATCACGCGGTCGGCGACGATGCACTCGCGGCCGATCGAGACGTGCTGGAACGCCGAGATCGTGCACTCCTGCCCGAGCACCGTCTTGGCCCCGATGCGGACCTCGCCCTCGTGCGCGCGGATCTTCGAGCCGTGGCCGATCCACGACCAGCGCCCGAGGTGCAGCGTCGCGTCCTTGCCGATCTCGATCGTCACGTTGGGGCACACGAAGCACAGCCCGTCGGTCTTCAATCGTCCGCGCCAGCGCAGCTTCAGCCACAGCCAGCGGGCGATCAGCCGCGCGTAGCGCGTGTTGAGCATGCCGTGCGAGCGCATGAAGCGCCACAGCGCGAGCGGGCCGCCGTGCAGCGGCGCCGGCTCGCCGCGGATCGGTGGCGGCGCGGCGACCGGGGGCTGCTCGAGCGTCACGGCCGGCTCCACGCAGCCATCCTAAGCCGAGCGCTCCAGGCGCGCCGCCGCGAGGCCACGGCCTGCAGACGCGGCCCCGCCCGCCCCTGCCATCATCGTCGGCTCGTGGCGGCCGACCCCGACCTCGCACAGCGCCTGCTCGACGGCGACCGCCGCGCGCTCGCGCGCGCCATCTCGCTCGTCGAGAACGACGACCCGGCGGGCTGGGCGCTCGTGCGCGAGGTCTACCCGCACACCGGCAGGGCGACGGTCGTCGGCGTCACCGGCGCGCCCGGGTCGGGCAAGTCGACGCTGATCGGCCAGCTCGTCCGGAACCGCCGCGCCGCGGACCGCAGCGTGGCGGTGCTGTCGATCGACCCGTCCTCGCCGTTCACGCACGGCGCGCTGCTGGGCGATCGCATCCGCCTGACCGAGCACTTCCTCGACCGCGGCGTGTTCATCCGCTCGATGGCCAACCGCGGCGCGCTCGGCGGCCTCTCGGAGGCCTCGCTGCAGGCGGCGCTGCTGATGGACGCCGCCGGCCGCGACGACGTCTTCCTCGAGACGGTCGGCGTCGGCCAGGCCGAGGTCGACATCATCGACCATGCCGACACGGTCCTGCTCGTGCTGATGCCGGGCGGCGGCGACTCCGTCCAGGCGCTGAAGGCGGGGATCATGGAGATCCCCGACATCATCGTCGTCAACAAGGCCGACCATCCGCTGACGCAGACGATGGTGCGCGAGATCCGCGGCGTGCTGTCGCTCGCTCCGCAGGGGCCGTGGAAGGTGCCGATCCTGCAGACCGAGGCCGTCGACGGAAGGGGCGTCGAGGAGCTGATGGAGAAGCTGATCGAGCACCGCGCGCACATCGAGCAGCAGGGCACGCTGTCCGAGCGCCGCCGGCGCAACCTGCGCAGCGAGGTGCTGGCGATCGCGACCGGGCGGCTGCGCCGGCGCCTGGAGCACCGGCTGAGCGAGGACGAGGGCTTCGAGAAGCTGATCGACGACGTCGTCGCGCGCCGCCTGGATCCGGCGAGCGCCGCGACCGCGCTGCTCGAGGAGTAGCGCCGTCGTCGGAGCCCCGGGGTAGGGTGCGCGCATGGCGCACACCGATCCGGCCGCGCCGCTCGTCGAGCTGCGCGCCGTCAGCAAGAGCTTCGGCGACAACCTCGTGCTCGACGACATCGAGCTCGCGATCGCGCCGGGCGAAGCCGTCGTCGTCGCCGGTCCGTCCGGCTCGGGCAAGTCGACGATGCTGCGCTGCATCAACGGGCTGGAGGAGATCGACTCCGGCAGCGTCAGGTTCGACGGCAGGCCGGTCGATCCGCGGTCCAAGTCGATCGGGCGCATGCGCGCCGACATCGGCATGGTGTTCCAGCAGTTCAACCTCTTTCCGCACATGACGGTGCTCGAGAACATCACGCTCGCCCCGATCAAGGTCAAGGGCGTCGAGCCCGCCGCCGCGAAGGCCCGCGCGCGCGAGCTGCTCGAGACGGTCGGCATCCCCGAGAAGGCCGACGCCGCGCCCGCCGACCTGTCGGGCGGCCAGCAGCAGCGCGTCGCGATCGCGCGGGCGCTGGCGATGGACCCCAAGCTGATGCTCTTCGACGAGCCGACGTCGGCGCTGGACCCGGAGATGATCCGCGAGGTGCTCGACGTCAGGCGCGAGCTCGCGCGCGGCGGGATGACGATGGTCGTCGTCACGCACGAGATGGGCTTCGCGCGCGAGGTGGCGACCGGATCGTCTTCATCGACGACGGCCGGATCGTCGAGCAGGGACCGCCGGCCGAGTTCTTCGCCGCGGCGAAGAGCCCGCGCGCGCGGGAGTTCGTGGACAAGATCATCCATCACTGAGGAGAGGAGAGGCAGATGCAGGAGATGAGATGGCGCTGGCTGGCAGCGCTCGCGCTCGTGCTGGGCGCGCTGGTCGGGGCAGGCTGCGGCGAGGACGAGGAGGAGGGGGGCAGCGCGGCGACGACTGCGACGACGGCGACGACGCAGGCGCGCACGTTCCCCGCCGGCACGACGATGGCCGAGCTCCAGCAGGAGGGCGAGATCGCGATCGGCGTGAAGTTCGACGTCCCGCCGTTCGGCTTCAAGAACCCGCAGAGCGGCGCGGTCGAGGGATTCGACGTCGACCTCGGCAGGCGGATCGCCGACGAGCTCGGCGTCGAGCCGAAGTTCATCGAGGCGGTGTCGGACAACCGCATCCCGTTCCTGAAGGACGGGACGGCTGACCTGATCCTCTCGACGATGACGATCACCTCCGAGCGCGACCAGGAGATCGACTTCTCCGAGCCGTACTTCG
>JAHWJE010000001.1 GCA_019348575.1 Actinomycetota bacterium
GAGCGCCGGCGATTCCAGCGGTGTTGCAGCCGACGTCGAGGACTCAGTTGCGGACATCAGCTGATCGCCCCGCCAGTTCGCGCTCGAGATCGTCCAACTCGCGTTCCATAGCGTCTTGCAGGCGGTCGATCTCTTCACGGGCGGCGCGCAGGAGCCGCAGCGCCTGCTTGCGGCTGATCCGCTGCTCGACGTCGCGAGCCTTGTCCTCGGCGTCGCGATCCTCGCGGCCGGGCTGCTCTGGCTGCGAACGCAGCGGCAGGTCCAGCGTGAGTCACCTCTCACGCAGGACGACGTCATCAGCAACGGCTGGTAGGCGCGCGGCCCCCACGGGGGTAGGACAGCGGCATGCGCCGACCCGCCCTTGCCCTGCTCGCCCTGCTCGGCGTCCTCCTGCTCGCTGCGCCCGTCCTTGCGTGCGAGATCGATGAACTCCTCGGTCACGAACCCCTCGCGCAGCAGCAGCGTGACGGAGCGCTCGCCGTAGCTGAGCTCGAACACGAAGCGCTCGATCACGCGCCCGCGCTCGGGCCGGGCGAGGCCGGGGTCCAGCGTGAAGCGCTCGCCGCTGACGGCGCGCGTCACGGCCTCGAAGCCGTCGCGTGCGCCGGGGCCGCCGAACGCCGTGCGGACCGCGACCTCGCGCCGCTGCGCCGGTCCGTCGGGCGAGAGCAGCGCCAGCGCGCGCTGCAGCGCCTTGAAGGCGACCGCGACGCCGCCGGGTGAGCCCGGCCCGTGGTACTTCAGCATGTCCTCGAAGGAGTAGGCGATGGTCCGCCCGCGCTCCTGCAGCTCGATCGTCTCGGTCATCGGGAGGCTCCTCTCGCCATGGCCCTGGGGGTCTCGGAGATCGGCAGGGGGCAGATCACACCTCCTCGGTACCCGGTCGCCCGCTGCGGACTCCCGCCTGAGCTGCACGACCGGGCGCGGCGCCGAGCGGCTTCCGCCAAGCCCGCCTCGCCACTGAGCGGTCGGCAGCCGGCGCGCAACACGACCCTCGCCGCTCGCGATCCTGCGAGGCTTCGCCGATGCGCCCTCTTCGGCGACGCGTCCTGGTTGCCCTGACCGCCCTGTGCGCCACGGCGCTCGCCGGCTGCGGGAACGCGAGCGAGAAGAAGGTCCGCAGCCTCGCCGGCGAGGGATTCAGCGTGAAGATGCCCGGCGATCCCAAGCGCTCGACCCAGACGGTGCAGACGGCGGCCGGGCCGGTGCTCCTGACGGCGTACGTCACCGAGGGCGGCGAGGAGGGCTTCTCGATGAGCGTCGCCACGCTCCCCCGCGGCGTCGAGGGCGACCTCGACGGCGCCGTCCGGGGCGCGGCGGACAACGTCAGGGGGACGCCGAAGAACACCGTCAAGACGGCGTACCAGGGCTTTCCGGCGCGCGACACGCGGATCGTCGAGGCGCAGGACGAGAACGGCAACAAGGGCACCGTCTTCGCCCGCGTGATCCTCGCCGAGGGCAGGCTCTTCCAGCTGCAGTTCGTGCAGGAGGGCGCCGACGTGAAGCGGCCGCCGGCCGCATATCGGGCGTTCCTGGCGTCGCTGGAGATCCGGTGAGGGCGCGAACCGGAACTTTCACGAATCCGGGCCGCGCGACGGGGTAGGCCAAGCGCATGACAACTTCCGAGAACGCCAAGCTTGTTCAGTACCTCAACGAGGCTCACGCGACGGAGATGGCGCTCGTGCGCATCCTCCAGGAGCAGATCGCGATGACCCCGCGGGGGCGCTATCGCAGCGCTCTCGAGACCCACCTGCGCGAGACCCGCAGCCACGCCGACCGCGTCGCGAGCCGGCGCCGCGAGCTGCAGGGCGGCGGCAACCCGATCGCCGCGATCGTCGGCACCGCGCAGGACGTGATCGGCCAGGCGATCGCGCTCGCCAAGACGCCGCTGGACCTCCTGCGCGGCTCCGGCGGCGAGGAGAAGGTGCTCAAGAACGCCAAGGACGCCTGCGCCACCGAGGCGCTCGAGATCGCGACGTACATCGCGCTCGAGGAGCTCGCGCGCGCCGTCGACGACAAGCGCACCGCCGAGCTCGCGGCGTCGATCCGCGACGACGAGGAGGCGATGCTCGAGCGCATCCAGCGCGAGCTGCCGGCGCTGACGAGGGCGGTCGTGGCCGCCGACATCGAGGGCCGCGGCTCGTATGACATCAGCGAGACCGGCGCCGCCGAGACCGTCCGTGACGTCGCCGAGGACACCGAGGAGATCGCGCGCAGCACCGCCGAGGACGCCAAGCGCACGGCCACGCGGCAGGCGCGCCGGGTGCCCGGCGAGGTGCAGGTCGAGGGCGCCGTGAAGGGTGCCGTCGCCTCCGAGGAGGATCTCCCGATTCCCGCCTACGACTCGCTGACCGCCGACGAGATCCTCGAGCGGCTGCCGCAGCTCTCGCAGGTCGACCTCGCCAAGGTCGAGGTCTACGAGCGCAAGGAGATCGGCCGCAGGACGGTGCTCGATCGGATCGCGTCGCTGCGCGGTGACGAGCCGTGGGCCGGCTATGACGAGATGACCGCCCCGGAGGTCATCGAGCGGGTCCGTGACGGCGACGACGACCTCGCCGCAGCCGTGCGCGAGTACGAGCGCACGCACAAGGCGCGCACGACCGTGCTGCGCGCCGCGGAGCGCGAGCTGTCACACGCATAGCGGCCGCGTACCTGCCGCCCGGGGGAGGCCCGCGCGGCCTCCCCGCGGCGTGCGGGGGAGCTCACGTCTTGTCTTCCGACGCGTGCTTCATACTTCCCGCGAGGCCCGGGGAGCCGACGTTTCAGGGCCCTCGACGCCTAGGATGGCAGGGGACGCGGGCGGCTGGGTGGCCGGCTCGGGTGGTCGAGCACAAATCGCGAACGAGGGGGAGCGGATGACGACGCAGTCAGCAACGCTGGTGCGCTGTGAACGCTGTCGCGCGGTGATCAGCAGCGCCGAGGCGACCGACATGATCCGCCACGGGGTTCCGTGCGGGGTCTGTGGCGGCACGCTTTCGCTGTTGGGGTGTGAGCAGCGCCGTCCCGACGGCGCCGGGGCTCGACCTTCTGCGGAGCGCCGCCTGCTCGGCGTTCTGCGCGACGCCGGCGGGCGACCGGTGGGACTGCATGCGCTGGCCCAGGCCGGCATCGACGATCCCGCCAACGCGATCTACGAGCTCGAGCGTGCCGGGCACCGCATCGAACGTGAGTACGCCGACGTCAGCACCGGCCGGCGCCGGCTGCTCGGCTATCGGCTGCGCTCGGCGCGCACGATCACGTAAGCGTCTCCCAACCCAGCAGCTCGCGCAGGCTGCGCTGCAGCTCGTCCCATGCCGCCTGCAGCTCCCTGCGCGCGGCGTCGAGGATCTCCGGCGGCGCGGGCTCGGGCGCCCAGCGGTTCTTGATCGGCTCGGTTGCGACCAGCGCCATCAGCTCCTGGCTCGCGGTGCGCACGCGCTCGTGCGCGCGCCGCAGCTGCCGGCGCTCCTCGTCTGTCAGCTCCTGCGGCGTGCGCGCCATCGGCGGCCATCATGCCAACTATCGTTGCGCCGCCGACTGGACCACGTGCGCAAGCTCGGGTCGTCACGAACGTTGCGGCTGCGTGTCGGGCGAAGGCGCTGGCCGCGCTCGGCTCCGGCGGTGCTGGACCCCTACCGTCTTGCGATCGCGGCCAGCACGCCTTCGGCGATCCGCGCCGGCCGCGCGCCGATCCCCGTCACGCTGGAGACGTCGCCGCGCGGATCGACCTCGAGCACCTTCGCGCCGGCGTCGACCGGCACCCCGTCGTGGACGAGGCCGCGCAGGATCCCGTCCAGCGGCGCGCGCAGCTGCTCGTCGCCGATCTCGCCGACGAGCTCGCCCGCGGATACGCGCCGGCCGATCTGCGCCTGGGTGCGCATCACGCCCGCGACCGGCGCGTAGACGAACCGCTCGCGCGCATGCCCGTCGAAGTCGCGCGGCTCGCCGCCGAGCGGCCGCGTCGGCCCGGCTTCGATCACGGCGCCGAGCTCGTCGCCCCACTGCGTCTCGACCGCGAGGTCGGTCGTCTCCCCTGCGACGAAGTTCGGCCCGAGGCCGATCGTCAGCGGCGCGAGCCCGCGCTGCAGCTCGGGCTGCGCGCGCTTTCGCATGCGCGCATCGACGAGCACGGCGGGCTCGACGGCGGCGAGCACGTCGCCGAAGGGCGCCGTCGTCAGCAGCACCTCGTGGCCGCCGGCGGACGCGCTCAGCCGTGCGACGACGTCGACCCGCCGGCCGCAGACGCCCGCGAGCTCGCAGGCGCCGTCGAAGATCGCGTCGGCGAACGCCATCCCGCGCCGCGGCGCCGCGGGCAGCGCGACGTCGTGGATCACGACGACGTGCCCGCTGCGCAGCAGCAGATGCGCGACGGCAGACCCGACGTCGCCGCTGCCCCTGATCAGCACGCGCGCCACGGCAGGACGGTAGCCGTCAGCGCTCCGCCAGGCGCCCGACGACGGCACGTGCGAGCAGCTGCGCCGAGCCGGGCGCGTAGTCGAGAAACAGCGACGGCTCGATCAGCTCGAGCTCGAGCACCGACGCGGTGCCGGAGTCGTCGCGCAGCACGTCGACGCGCGCGTACAGCGGGCGCCCGAAGCGCTGCTCGACGAGGGCGTGGACCCGGCGGCCCAGCGCGACCGCGTCGGGGGCCGGGCAGGCGGGACTCATCTGCTCGGCGCGAAACAGGCCATCCGGCGGCGGGCGGTCCAGCGCGAGCAGCGGCCCCTTGCGCATCGCATGCGACAGCGTGCCGTCGAGGAACACGAGCGCGGTCTCGGCCTCCGGGCCGTCGACCGCCTCGCAGTAGGGCTGCAGCAGCACGCCCTGCCCGGCCGCGTGCAGCGCGGCGAGGTGCGCGCGCGCAGCGTCGTGGCGCGCGCCGTCGAAGACGGCGGCGCCGCGCGAGCCGGCCGCGACGGAGGGCTTGAGGACGAAGCGCCCGGCCGGCGGGCGCAACGGCGCGCCGGGCGGGAGGTATTCGCTGCGAATCGTCTCCAGGCCCGCCTGCGCCAGGTCCGACAGGTAGCGCTTGTCGGCGTTCCACGCGACGATCCCGGGCGTGTTGAGCAGCCGTGCGCCGAGGCTCTGCGTCCAGGCGCGAAAGCGCGCCAGCATGAGCGTGTAGTCCCAGGTCGAGCGCAGCACGACGAGGTCGTAGCCCGCCCAGCCGCCGGCCGGCTGCTCCGTCCAGACCTCCGGCTCGGCGCGCACGCCGAGCTCGCGCAGCGCATCGAGCAGCAGCCGCCCTTCGCCGTCGAGCTGCCGGTGCTCGGCGCAGGTCGCGATCGCCACGCGGTCGGGCACGTCAGGGGGCGGCTCGCGCGACCACTACCCGACGAACTCGATGTCGACGGGCTCGCCGGCGCGCAGGACCTCGCAGTCCTCCGGGACGAGCGCGAGCACGGGCACGCCGAGCATCGAGGTGAGGATGTGCGAGCGCTGGTCGCCGTTGGGTGTCACATGCCAGCCGTCGTCGTGCATCTTGGCGCTGCAGCGGATCACCGAGGTGCGGCCGATCGTGCCCTCGAGATCGGTCTCGGCGACGCCGCGCGCGGTGTGCAGGGTGAGGTCGCGGCCGAGCATGCCGTAGATCGCGGGCACGAGCAGCACGCGAAACGCCGTCAGCGCGGACGCCGGGTTGCCGGGCAGGGCGAACGCGAGCGTGCCGTCGGCCCCGACGTAGAGGCAGACCTGGCCACCGGGCTTGAGGCTCACCCGGCAGAAGATCTGCTTGGCGCCGAGCTGCTCGAGCGCCGGCCGGACGTGGTCGTGCGGGCCGACCGAGACGCCGCCGACGGTGGCGACGATGTCGGCGCCCTGCATCGCCGTCGCGAGCGTCGCGACCGTCGCCTCGCGGTCGTCTCCGACGCGCACGCTTGACACGATCTCGGCGCCGGCAGCGTGCGCGGCGGCGGTCAGCGCAGGCGCGTTGGCATCGCGGATCTGACCCGGCTCGAGCTCCGGTCCCGGCGACACGAGCTCGTCACCCGTGCTGACGAGCGCGATCCGCGGCCGGCGGACGACGACCGGCCGGGCGATGTTCACCGCTGCGAGGGCGCCGATCTCGGCCGACCCCAGCAGCGTCCCCGCGTGCAGGATCGTCTCTCCTGCGCGGATGTCCTCGCCGGCGTAGCGCACGTCGGTGCCCGCGCCGACCTCCTCGTGGACGACCACCGCGCCGTCGTCGACCTCGGCGAGCTCCTGGCGCACCACGGCGTCGGCACCCTCGGGCATGACGGCGCCGGTCGAGACGCGGATCGCCGTGCCGTGCTCGACGGGCGCCTGCGCGAGCGTGCCTGCGCGCGCCTCGCCGACGATCTTCAGCGCGACCGGCGCATCCGCTGTGTCGCTCGCGATCACGGCGAAGCCGTCCATCCCCGACGAGTGAAACGGCGGCAGGTCGGTCGGCGCGACGGCGTCCTGCGCCAGCACGCGCCCCAGCGCGTCGGCGAGCGCGATCTGCTCGCCCTCGAGGCGCGAGAGCTGCTCCAGCACGAGGCGCCTGGCGTCCTGGATCGAGATCCGCTTGGCTTCGGCGTGCACCGACCGGAAGGTATCGAAGCGCTGCCCCCGGCCCGCGTGCGCGCGCGCGCAAGCGATCTGGGGTATCCGGCAGAATGAACGGCAGATGATCGTCTACCACGGCACAACCATCGACTGCCTCGAGGGCATCAAGCGCGAGGGCCTGCGGCCCGGCACCTACGTCGCGCCGAACATCGCGCTCGCGCGCGACTACGCCTACGACCGGGCGATTACGATCGGCGCCGACTCCTGCGTCGTGTTCACGCTCGACGTACCCGACCGGACGGTCGAGCGGGTCGAGGCCTGGTGGTGGACCGGCGAGCAGCTGCTGCTGCCGCTCGGCTGCACGCCCGAGTGCATCCTCGAGATCGACGACTCCGACCCGCGCCCCTTCCAGTCGGTGGAAGGCTAGGCCGCCGGGTTCCGGCAGACAGAGGTACTCGCTGCTGCGGCAGCGAGCGTCACCGTGCCACCGCGGCCGGGAGGCGATCCGACAGCGGCCTGAGGATCGCGTAGCCGAGCAGCGCGGCGGCGGCGAGAACGAAGATCGCGACGCGGCTGGCGTCGAACTCCGACAGGCCGGCGAGCTCGGTCATCACGAGGATCGTGGCGCCCCACAGCACGAGCGGCCCGAAGCCCGTAGACAGCTTGCCGACGAGCGCGTAGAGGCCGAAGTCCTCGCCGCGGCGTTCCTCGGGCACGAGGCGCAGCAGGAACACGCGGTCGACGGCCGACAGCGACCCCAGCGCGATGCCGATCAGCGGCCCGAGCACCCACAGCAGCGCGCTCGAGCCGGTGCCCGCGCCGACGACGAGCGCGGCGACCGTCATCGCGAGGGTGCCCAGCACGACGCGCCGCGGGCCGATCCGCTCGGCGAGCATGCCCGCGCCGATCGCCCCGCCGATCGCCGCGACCGTCGAGATCGCGAGCAGCAGGTCGATGTCGCGGCCGTCGAAGTCGCCGGTGCGCCGCGCGTAGACGGTCATGAACGCCAGCACGGTCGCGATCGCGTCGACGTAGAAGAAGCGCGCGAGCAGCAGCCGCCCGTGCGGCTCGCGGCGCGCGCGGCGGACCGTCGCCGCGAGCTGCGCGAACGGGCCGATCGCCGGCCGCGGGCCCGGCTCGCGGTGCTCGCGGACGAGCACGAAGAGCGGCAGCGCGCACAGCCCGAACAGCGCGGCGCCGGGCAGGAACGCGCGCTGCGCGTGCCCGTCGGTGGCGATCATGCCGATCAGCGCCAGCGCCGTCAGCGAGCCGATGTATCCGACGGCGACGCCGATGCCCGACACGCGCGCCCGGGCGCGCTCGGGCGCGACCTCGCCCAGCAGCGGGTGGTACTGCGAGTCCGAGACGTTGAACGCGAACGTCGCGATGGCGCCGACGACGAGCGCCAGCAGGACCGATTCGACGACGCCGAGCAGCCCCGTGGCCGTGACGCACACGAGCGTGAAGACGATCAGGATCGGCTTGTGGCGCCCGCGACGGTCCGCCAGCGCGCCGATCAGCGGCAGCGCGACGACGAGCGCCAGCGACACCGCCGCCACCATCAGGCCGACGTAGATGTCCGGCTGGCCGCGCTCCTCGACGATCCAGTCGTTGAAGTAGCGCGTCACGACCACGAACGAGAAGATCGTGTTCGCGAAGTCGTAGAGCACCCATCCGACGACCGGCGGGCTCAGCAGGCGCCAGCGGTCGTCGTTCTGCACGCGGCGCAGCGTAAGCCCTCTGCAGGCCCGAGCGCCTCGCGGCGCCGGGCGCGCGCCGCAGCCGCGGCTGGGCGCGCACGGGGTGCTGGCCACAGCACGTGTGGATGCCGCATGACGGTCGCGCCGATGATCCCCATCGCGAGAAACAGCGACTCCGAGCCGGCGAACTTGGGGACCAGGCCGTCCGCGATGCCGGCCGCGGACTGGTTGCCGACGACGACGAGGTCGTAGAGGAAGCCCAGCGCGACGAGGCCCAGCAGGGCAGCGATCGCAAGCTCGAACGGGCGGTAGCCGCGCTGGTCGAGCACGAGGATCGCGAACGCCACGACGGCCGTGATCAGCCCGGCCGGAAACAGGGCGATCCCGAACAGCAGGTTCAGGCCGATCGCGGCGCCGACGAACTCGGCGAGGTCGGTCGCGATCGCGACGATCTCGGCCTGGATCCAGAGAAAGAGGTTCGTCGCGCGCGGAAAGCTCTCGCGGCACAGCTCGGCGAGGTTGCGCCCGGAAGCGAGCCCCGCCTTCGCCGACAGGTACTGCACGAGCATCGCCATGAGGTTCGCCATCACGACGACCCACACGAGCAGGTAGCCGAAGCGCGCGCCGCTCTCGATGTTCGTCGCGAAGTTGCCGGGGTCGACGTATGCGACGGCGGCGACGAACGCCGGACCGAGCAGCGCGAGGCGACCGCGCACGGGGCCGCGCGCGCGCACGACGCGCAGCGGGGTCAGCACCTGCGCCACCGCGTCGGCCCCGGCTACTGCTCCGTGCGGCTGACCCGCATCGCGCGACACAGCGGCAGCCCGAGCACGTGCGTGCGGCGGGCGAAGCGCACGGTGCACGGCCCCTCGAAGGGCTGGCGGTCGAGCACCTCGAGCTCGTCGCCCACGCGGACGCCGAGCCCGGACAGGTAGCGCAGCATCTCGGGGTCGGCGTCCGAGACGCGCACGAAGCGCCCGCGCGCGCCGACCGGGAGGCTGTCGAGCGCCTCGCTCTGCCCCTCGTCGATGACGAGATCGCGGTCCGGGATCGGGTCGCCGTGCGGATCGTGCGTCGGGTCGCCGAGCTTCGCGGCGATCCGCGCCTCGAGATCCTCCGAGAGCACGTGCTCGAGCGCGTCGGCCTCCTCGTGCACGCGATCCCACGGAACGTCCAGGTGCTCGGCGAGGTAGAGCTCCAGCAGCCGGTGATGGCGCAGCATCTCCAGCGCAAGCCGCTCGCCGGCAGCGGTCAGGCGCACGCCGTGGTAGGGCTCGTGGATCGCCAGGCCGCGCTCGGCGAGCTTCTTGACCATCGCCGAGGCCGACGCCGGGGTCACGCCGCAGCGGGCGGCGAGCGCGTTGGTGCTCACGGCGTCGCCGCCCGCTTGGCGCTGCAGCGAGTAGATCGACTTCGCGTAGTCCTCGATCGCGTTGCTCTGGCCGGTGCCCTGGGTCGTCGACATGTTGGCGGTACTACACGGTGACGAGCAGCCCGGTCGTGAACATCAGCGCCAGACCCGCCAGCACGCCCGCCACCACGCGCGGCTGCAGGCCGCGCTCGCCGTCGGCGCGCAGCGAGGGAGCGAGCTGGACGATCACCTGGGCGATCGCGCCCGCCCCGGCGCCGAAGAGAAACGCGGCCACCGAGTTGTTGAACGCCGAGGCCCCGATCCAGGCGCCGAGCACGGCCGGCGCGCCGGCGATCAGGCCGAGCGCCGCCAGGCGCCCCAGCGAGGGGCGCGAACCGGCGATCGGCGCGACGATCGCCAGGCCCTCGGTCGTGTTGTGCAATGCGAAGCCGACCACGAGGAAGGCGCCGAGCGCGAGCGCGCCGGTCGTGTAGGCGGTCCCGATCGCAAGGCCCTCGCCGAGGTTGTGCAGGCCGATGCCGACGGCGATCAGCATCGCGAGCGCGGGTCCGCTCGCGCCCGCGGCGGCGCGCGCGCGGCTGCGCTGCGCGAGCCACGAGCTCACGCCCGTGAGCGCGAGGTACGCCACGACCGCGCCGACGATCACGAGCGTCACGCCGCCGAACGCCTGCGACCCCTCCCCCGCGAGCTCGACGCCCTCGAGCGTCGCGTCGATCGCGAGGAAGCCGAGCAGCCCGACGGTGAGCGCCATCAGCGCGCGCAGCCAGGCCGGCGGGATGCGCCGGATCCAGGGCAGCCAGAGCATGCCGAGCGCGATCGGGATCACGCCGACGTAGACGCCCAGCAGCGCCATCAGCCCGTAGAAGCCGGCGTCCGCCGAGGGGGTCTGGACCGCGACCGCGATCTCGTGCGCGATCGTCGCGCCGGACGAGGTCAGCAGCGAGACCTCGTAGGCCTCGCCCTCGACCCACGGCTGCGCGATGACGAGCTTCTCCGAGGACAGGCGCCCGATCGGCTCGGGCGCCCCCTGAAAGGACGTGAACGCGTCGTTGACCGCGACCTGGGCGATCGCGACGGGATCGGGGCCGTCGTTTCTCACCGTCAGCTCGATGCGGCCCGGCTGCAGCACCGTTCGCTCGACGGCGAGCTCCTCGGCCGGCGGCCCGCGCCGCTCGCCGAGGCCCGGGCCCCCGAGCGCCGCGAACGATCCGACCGCGGCGATGATCAGCAGCAGGGGAACGAGCCCGAGCACCCACGACGGTACGCCGCGCGTGACGTCGCGCGCGCCCTGCGCGGTGGCCTGCCCGGCTTCCATCAGTCGGTGACCTCGAAGAACCCCATCCAGCCGAGCTCGGTGAACTCCGACTGGTGGGCGTGGAACATGTACCTGCCGGTGTACGGGAAGCGCATCTCGAGGATCCCGCGCTGGCCCTGGCAGAGCATCACGGTGTCCGTGAGCTCGCCGGCCTGCTTCGACGTCCCGGTGGGGATGTAGTCGAAGAAGTTGCCGTGCAGGTGAAACGAGTTGATCAGGTCGTACTCGAGGACGTTGACGAGGTAGACGCGCACGAGCTCGTCCTTCTTGATGCGGATCGGCTTCTCGGAGTAGGCGAAGCCGATCGTGTTCGCCGCGTAGATCTCGTTCGCGCGGTCGAAGTTCGTGTCGAACCCGTTCATGACCATGACCATCTCGTCGGCCTGCTCGCGCGGGTCCTTCGGGTCGATCAGGAACGCGCCGTACAGGCCCTTTGCGATGTGCTCGGCGAGCGGGCGCACGTGGCAGTGGTAGAGGTGCAGGCCGTACGGCGTCGCGTCGAACTCGTAGACCGTCTCGCCGCCGGGCGGGATGTCGCCCGGCCCGACCCCGGCGACGCCGTCCATCGCGGCCGGATGGATGCCGTGGAAGTGGATCGTGTGCGGGTGGCGGCCGCCGTTGACGAAGCGGATCCGCAGGCGGTCGCCCTCCGTCGCGCGGAGCGTCGGCCCTGGGATGCGACCGTTGTAGGACCAGGCGGCGAACCTCACCCCCGGCGCGACCTCGATCTCCTGCTCGGCGGCAGCGATCGTCCACTCGCGCAGCGTGCGCCCGTTGGGCAGGCGGCTCACCTTGCCCGCGTCGAAGTCGCGCAGGATCAGGTGGGGTCGAAGCCGTTGGCGCGGTGGTCGACCTCGCCGCCGCGAAAGCCGGCGTGTCCGTTGCGCGCGTGCTCGGCCGCGCCGCCGCCTGCGCTCACGGGGTGCTCGGCGGCGGCCGCGTTGCCGTGCGAATGGGGAATCGCGGCGTGCAGCGCCGTCGCGCCGAGGCCGGCGGCGGGAATCGCGCTCAGTAGGCGGCGGCGAGTGAGACGAGGCACGCGATTGATTATGGCATGTCTAAATCTTTTGTCAGCGCTGCCGAGATGCCAGCTTTGCGAGCTGCGGACGGGCCGAGACGTTCCGCGCCGCCGGGGCAGCCGCTAGCGTAGGCGCCATCTGTACTCGAGACGGGAGAACTCAATGACCAAGCAGGAGCTTGCACAGAAGGTGGCTTCGGACACCGGTCTCAGCGGTTCTGATGCGAAGGGCGCAGTTGACGCCACCTTTGACGCCATCGCCAGCGAGCTCGCCGGAGGGGGCGAGGTAGCCGTCGCGGGCTTCGGCAAGTTCAGCGTGAGCGAGCGCTCCGCCCGCGAGGGCCGCAACCCGGCAACCGGGGAGACGATTCAGATCGCCGCCAGCAAGGCTCCGAAGTTCTCGGCCGCTGCCGCGCTGAAGAAGGCGCTGAACTAGCACGGTCGCGTCGGACGGCGCGGCCGGTGGCGCCTCCGTTCAGCATCGCCTCGACGTTCGACCCCGGCGGCTGCGGCAACCGGGGAGTTCGTCGTCGTGCTCAGGCCGGCCGGCGCAGGGCTTGCGGATCACGAGCTTCAGGCCGACCAGACCTCGTCGATCGCGCAGACCTTCACGTCCACGAGCCCGCGCGGCAGCGCGAGGTCGCGCACGACCTCCTCGGTGACGTCCGTCGGCAGCTTCGATGCGCGCTTGGGCCAGGCGACCCAGCCATCCCCGCGCGCTGGAGCTTGGGTTGCAGGGTCGCAAGCCCGCGCTCGAGCTCGCGCCGCTGGGTCACGAACAGCATCGCGAGGTCGAGGTCGTCCGCCGGGGCGCTCGAGCACGTGCTCGCGTCGGGCAGCGCAGAACCCCTCCGGCGCGCCCGCGTGGTGCACGCGCATCCCGGCCTTGTAGCCGAGCTTTCGCACGAGCGGTGTGCCGGAATACCCCGCGGTCACAGGTGGAGCCTAGGCCCCGCCCCGCCCACGTCGCATCTCGTCGCCGCTGATGCCGACCCCAGGGCGCCACCTCGCGTCACGGCCGCGCCTGCGCCCGACCCAGCGCGCGACGCTCGCGTCACGACCGGGCCTGCGCGGCAACCTCCGCGATGAGCTTGGACACGCGCCCGCCCTGCCAGGCCAGCGGGGCGCGGCCCTCGTCCTCGACGACGAGGCGCCCGCGCGGCAGCAGCTCGGCATAGCGCCGCGCGACCTCCAGCGGGTGGCCGGGATCGGCGTCGTCGCGGCTGCCGATGACGAGCGCCGCGCACTCGATCTGCTCGAGCGCGTGGAGATCCTCGAACGGCGCCGAGCGCGGGACCGCACGCAAGGCGTCCGCGACCGCATCGAGGTGCTCGTGCACGGCCATCCGCTGGCGCAGCGCGCGACCGACGCTCTCGCGCCAGGCCTCCGGGATCCGCTGCACGCCGAACGCCTCCGCGAACCCCTCGATCCCGCCCGCGCGCAGCGCGTCGCTCAGCGCGTCCCAGCGCGCGAGCCGCTCGGGGTCGAGGTACTCGCCCGGATCGAACCCGGGCGTGATCGCGACGAGCCCGGCGACTCGCTCGGGCATCTCGAGCGCCAGCCGCAGACAGGTGTGCGCGCCCATCGAGACGCCGGCCAGAACCGCGCGCTCGACCTGCAGCGCGTCGAGCAGCAGCGTCAGGTCGCGACACAGCTCGCCATACGAGTAGGCATCGGGCGCCGGTGCCGGCGACGACGCGCCGTGCCCGCGCGCGTCGTAGGCGACCACGCGGTGCCCCGCGCGCTGCAGGGCGCTCGAGCCCATCACGACGTAGCGCCGCGACGCGGTCAGGCCGTGCAGCAGGACGACCGGCGCCCCCTCACCCTCGTCGGTCGCCGCGAGCGTCACGCCCGCGCCCGCGTCGATCGTGCGCTCTGTCATCTCCCAAGCCTTGCAGCCCGGCATCCGCGCGCCGGCGGCGGCACGGCAGCGAGGAGCGCTTCTCTACCCTTGACGCCATGACCGTGATCGACGTCGACGAAGCCGATTTCGAGACCGAGGTTGTCGCGCGCTCTGCCGACGTGCCGGTCGTCGTCGACTTCTGGGCTCCCTGGTGCGCGCCGTGCCGGCAGCTCGGCCCCGTGCTCGAGAAGGCCGCGACCGCGCGCGAGGGAGACGTCGTGCTGGCCAAGATCGACACCGACCAGAACCCGTCGATCGCCAGCCGCTTCGGGATTCAGGGCATCCCGGCGGTCAAGGCCTTTCGCAACGGCGAGGTCGTGGCCGAGTTCGTCGGCGCGCAGTCGCCCGCCCAGGTCGAGGCCTTCTTCGACGGCCTCGTCCCGTCCGAGACGCAGCTGCTGCTCGACGCCGGCGACGAGGCGTCGCTGCGCAAGGTCATCGAGAAGGAGCCGGCCAACGTCGAGGCGAACCTCGGCCTCGCCGAGCTGCTGTACCGCAGCGGCGACGCCGACGCCGCGCTCGATCGGCTGCGCAACGCCGGCGGCAGCTTTCGTGCCGAAGGTCTCGCCGCCCGCATCGAGCTCGAGCGCTCCGACGGCGAGCACGCGCGCATCCCCGAGGCCTTCTCGCGGCTGGACGCGGGCGACCACGAGGGCGGCCTGGACATCCTCCTCGAGGAGCTCGCCGGGGCCGACGGCGACGACAAGGAGCGCCTGCGCAAGGCGATCGTCGCCGTCCTGGACGAGCTCGGCGTCGAGCACCCGCTCGCGCGCGACGCGCGCCGCCGCCTCGCCCAGGCGCTGTACTAGTAGTGGCGGTTGGCACGCTTCGAGCGCGTCCGTCGCTCGACCTCATCGCGGTGGCGTGCTGCGCTGAGCGCGCGTCGTTTCGTCACGTGGCGACGCGAGCTCCCCGGGCGTGGAGGGTCTTGCGGAAAACGTCCATCTCTTGGACGCAAGTCGCACGGCCCCTCGATCGAGCCCTCGCCGAGCGCGCGCTACGACAGCGCGGCGTGGTCGCGGGCCGGCAACCGGTCGACCTCGGGCTGGGCGTTCGCAGGCTGGTCGACGGAGCGCGCAGCAGTCGAGCGGAGCACTAGGACTTCGCCATCGCCTGCGCGTGCTCGCGCACGAGCCGGGCGCTGCGCTCCGGCTGCTCCCAGAAGAACATGTGCCCCGAGCCCTCCAGCAGCTCGAGGCGAGCACCCGGCACGAGCCGCGCGATGAGCTCGGCGTTGGCGACGTCCATCAGCCGATCCTCGGTGCCGTGGATGACGAGCGTCGGCGCGCGGATCTCCCCCAGCCGCTCGCTCGTGTCGTGGCCCATGATCGCGCTGAGCTGCGCCATCAGCACGGGGAGCGGCGCGCGGTACTGCGAGGCCAGCTCGCAGTACAGCTCGTAGGCGCCCTCCTGCTCGCCGTACTCCGCGGCGATCATCACCTCGTAGCCGACGCGCAGCGTGCGCTCCTGGTCGCCGGAGAGGACGGCCTCGGCGAGCATGCCGACGACGCCCATGTCCGTCATCGTCGCCTGCGGGCCGCCCGGGAAGGTGCAGCCGAGCGTCAGCGTGCGCACGCGGCCGGGCGCCTGCAGCGCGAGCTCCTGGGCGACCATGCCGCCCATCGAGATCCCGACGACGTGCGCGGACTGGATCTCGAGCGCGTCGAGCAGCCCGACCGCGTCGGTCGCGAGGTCGGCGATCGTGTGCTCACCCTCGAGCGCCCCGCTGCGGCCCGCGCCGCGGTGGTCGTAGAGGATCAGCTCGAAGGCGTCCTCGAGGCCGCCGAGGAAGCCTTCGCCCCAGTGCAGGCTGTTGCCGCCGAGGCCCTGGATGAGCAGCAGCGGCTCGCCCTCCCCGCGGCGCTCGCAGTACAGCTCGGTTCCGGCGATGTCGACGGTCGGCACCCGCTGAACGCTACAAGGGCAGTGCGAGCTGCCCCCCGTCGGGCTCGGGCCGCGCGGTCGCGAACCCGGCAACCCGCACACCGAGCAGCCGCACGGGCCGCGCCGGCGCGTACTCGCGCAGCAGGTCGAGCGCGACGCGGGTCACGACCCGCGCGTCGTTCGTCGGCTCGGCGATCGTGCGCGCCCGCGTCACGGTCGTGAAGTCCGACAGGCGCACCTTGATCGCGACCGTCCGCCCGCGCCGGTCCTGGCGCGCGAGGCGCGCGCACAGCTGGCAGGCGAGATCCGACAGGACCTGCGCGAGCCGCGCGGCGTCTGCGATGTCGTGGTCGAACGTCGTCTCGCGCGACTCGGATACAGCGACGCGCGCGGTCGTCAGCGTCGCCGAGCCCTCGAAGCGGGCGCGGCGCTGCAGGTCGGGGCCGTGGTTTGCGCCGAAGCGCGCGACGAGCGCGTCCAGCGGCGCCGCGGCCAGCGCGCGCAGCGTGGTGATCCCGATCTCCTCGAGGCGCTGCACGGTCTTGGGGCCGATTCCCGGTACGAGCCCCGGCGGATGGCCGGCGAAGCGCGCGCACGCCTCCTCGCGCGTGAGGCAGACGAAGCCGCGCGGCTTCTCGGCGTCGGAGGCGACCTTCGCCACGAGCCGGTTGGGCCCGATCCCGATCGAGCACTCGAGTCCCGTCGCCGCGCGGATCGCGCTGACGAGCCGTCGCATCGCGGCGCGCGGGGCGACGAGGTCGCAGAGGTCGAGGTACGCCTCGTCCATCCCGACGACCTCGACGCGCTCGACCGCTGCGCGCACGAGCTTCATCACCTCCTTGGACGCCGCGCTGTAGGCGGCGAAGTCGGGCGCGACGAGCACGGCGTCGGGGCACAGGCGCCGCGCGCGCGCCGTGGGCATCGCCGAGCCGACGCCGTAGCGGCGCGCCTCGTAGGACGCCGTCGTCACGACCGCGCGCGGGCCGCTGCCCGACACGATCACGGGCAGCCCACGCAGCTCCGGCCGGCGCAGCAGCTCGACGCTCGCATAGAACGCGTCGACGTCGAGATGCGCGATCGGAGCCATTAGATGACTCCTTCCGCGACCCGAGCCGCCAGCTGCCCGCATCTCGCAGCGCAGGATCGCCCCGCGCCAAAGGCGGCCGTGCCGCTGGCACTGTCCACCTTCGGCCCGCGGCGAGCTGCATCCGCGATACGCGGACATCTGAAGACACGGGCCGCAGAAGCAAGCATCAGACCGTGAACGATGACGACCCGACCGGAGCGGTCGGTCGTGGAACAATCAGCGCATCGCACGCGGCCACCGCATCTCCGCCCTCGACGCCTCGTTCCTGCAGCTCGAACAGGCGGGCGCCCGGCTGCACGTCGCGTCGGTCGCGATCTTCGACGGCCCGGCCCCGCAGTACGACGAGCTGCGCGAGCACGTCGAGTCACGGCTGCACCTCGTGCCCCGCTTCCGCCAGCGCCTCGCCGACGTCCCGCTCGGCCAGGGCCGTCCGGTCTGGGTCGACGACCCGCACTTCAACCTGCGCTACCACCTGCGCCACGCGGGGCTGCCCGCGCCCGGCAGCGAGGAGCAGCTGAAGAACCTCGCCGGCCGCGTCTTCGCGCAGCAGCTGGACCGCACGAAGCCGCTGTGGGAGCTGCTGCTCGTCGACGGGCTGCGGGACGGGCGCTTCGCGCTCATCGCCAAGAGCCACCACGCGCTCGTCGACGGGATCTCCGCCGTCGACATCACGACCGTCCTGTTCGACGACGAGCCCGACGCGCCGCCGGTCGCCGCGCCCGGCAAGCCATGGGCGCCGCGGCCGCTGCCGACGTCCGCCCAGCTGCTGTCCGACGCGCTGATCGAGCGTGCCACGCGCCCGACGGAAACCGTGCGGGCGCTCGCGCGCGCGCCACGGCGGGTTCTGGCGGCCGGCCGGGACGGCCTGCAGGCGGTCGGCGCCCTCGCCTTCGCCGGGCTGCGGCCGGCGCCGCCGACGCCGCTCGACGTCGAGGTCGGGCCGCACCGCCGCTACACCTGGGTCGACGCCGAGCTCGCCGAGCTGCAGCGCGTCAAGGACGCGCTCGGCGGGACGGTCAACGACGCGGTGCTCGCCGCCGTCGCGGGCGCGCTCGGGCGCTTCTTCCGCCACCGCGGCGTCGACACCGACGACCTCACGCTCACCGTGCTCGTGCCGGTCTCGGTGACCGGCGAGTCCGAGCAGGGCGCGACCGGCAGCGAGGTCGCGCCGATGTGGGCGCTGCTGCCCGTCGGCATCGAGGACCCCGTGCGCCAGCACGCCGCGATCCGCGAGGCGACGGCCTTCGAGGACGAGCGCCGCGCGATCGGCGCTCGCACACTGACCGAGCTCGGCGGCTTCGCCGCGCCGACGCTGATGACGCAGGCTGCGCGGCTGCAGCAGCGCCAGCGCTTCTTCAACCTCGTCGTGACGAACGTGCCGGGGCCGCAGCATCCGCTGTACCTGCTCCGGCGCCGGCTGTGCGCGCTGTACCCGGTCGTGCCGCTCGCCCGCCGACAGGCGCTCAACGTCGCGGTGATGAGCTACGACGGCAAGCTCGGGTTCGGCCTGCTCGGCGACTTCGACGCGCTCGACGACCTCGACGTCCTCGCGGAGTTCCTGCGCGCGTCGATCGACGCGCTCGCCGCGGGGGCGTCCGTGCCGCAGCGCGCCGCCGGCGGGCGCCGGGCGTCGCGCGAGCGCCGCCGCGTCGCGGGCAGCGCTCGCTGATGGGGTCCTCGGAGATGGGCGCGAAGGCGTTCCTCGCGATCGCCGCCGCGGTCCTCGCGGTGATCGGCGTCGCGGCGCTGGCGGCGTTCTTCGCCTCGCGCGACGACGCAACCCTGCCCCAGGACTCGTCGGGTGTGCCGGGCGTCGTCCGCGAGCCCGGCTCGCAGCCGGCCGTCAGGCCCGGCAACGTCGTGCTGCTGCACAGCGACGAGCGGCTGACGAGCGAGCTGCGCGCGCTCGCGGCGCGCACCGCGGGCAGACCGAGCCCCGAGCTCGAAGCCGCCGGGCAGGCCGTCCTCGTGCAGCGCCGGCCGAACCTCGCGGCGCCGGTGACGGCGGTCACGGCGAGCCGGCGGCTCGAGGCCACGGGAGCCGACGACCCCGAGCTCAAGTCGTTCATCGAGTACTGGCTGGGGAGGGCCTCGTGACCCAGCCGCCGCTGCGCATCGCGCTGGCGCAGATGAACGCGGTCGTCGGCGACATCGCCGGCAACGCGGCGAAGATCGCCGACGCGATCGGCGACGCCCGCGCCGCCGGTGCCCAGCTCGTCTGCTTTCCGGAGCTCGCGCTGACGGGCTACCCGCCGGAGGACCTGCTGCTCAAGGAGCACTTCCTGGCCGACACGCGCACCGCGCTGGAGCGCCTCGCCGAGCAGGCGACCGGGATCGTCGCGCTCGTCGGTTATCCGGAGCGCGCCGAGGACGTCCACAACGCGGCGGCCGTGCTCGCCGACGGCCGGCTCCAGGCGAGCTATCGCAAGCTGCACCTGCCCAACTACGGCGTCTTCGACGAGCTGCGCTACTTCCAGCCCGGCGAGCGCGGGGCGACGATCGACGTCGACGGCGTCACCGTCGGCGTGACGATCTGCGAGGACATCTGGCAGCCGGGCCCGCCCTTGTCCGACGAGGCGCTCGCGGGCGCTCGCGTGATCGTCAACCTGTCGGCATCGCCCTACGACGCCGGCAAGGGCGTCAGGCGCGAGCGCATGCTGCAGCAGCGCGCCCGCGACGACCTCGCGGCGGTCGCGTTCTGCAACCTCGTCGGCGGGCAGGACGAGCTCGTCTTCGACGGTCACTCGCTGCTGCTCGACCACGAGGGCACCGTCCTCGCGCGCGCGCCCCAGTTCGAGGAGGCGCTGCTCGTCGCCGAGGTCGACCCCGTCACGGTCGGGTCGGCGCGGCTGCGTGACACGCGCCGGCGCGCCCCCGCGGCGGCGGCCCGCGCCAGGGTCGACCGGCTCGGATGCTTCAGCGTCGGGCGCGCGCAGGACGCGACGCCGCTGCACGCCGCGATCGCGCCGCTGCCCGAGCTCGTCGAGGAGGTCTACGGCGCGCTCGTGCTCGGCACGCGCGACTACGCGCGCAAGAACGGCTTCGAGCACGTCGTCCTCGGCCTCAGCGGGGGGATCGACTCGACGCTGGTCGCGCTGATCGCCGTCGACGCCTTGGGTCCCGAGCGCGTCACCTGCGTCACGATGCCCTCGCCCTACTCGTCGCAGGGGACGCGCGGCGACGCGCACCGGCTCGCGGAGAACCTCGGCACGGAGCTGCTCGAGCTGCCGATCGAGCCGATGATGCGCGCGTTCGACGCCGCGCTGAGCGAGGTCTTCGCCGGTCGCGAGCCGGACCTGACGGAGGAGAACCTGCAGGCGCGCATCCGCGGAAACCTGCTCATGGCGCTCTCGAACAAGTTCGGCTGGCTTGTCCTCACGACCGGCAACAAGTCCGAGATGTCGGTCGGGTACTCGACGCTCTACGGCGACAGCGCGGGCGGCTTCGCCGTCATCAAGGACGTGCCCAAGCAGCTGGTGTACAGGCTCGCGCGCCACCGCGACAGCCGGGCCGAGGGGCGGCTCGTGCCGCCCGAGCTGTTCACCCGACCCCCGTCAGCCGAGCTGCGCCCCGACCAGCGCGACGACGACTCGCTGCCGCCCTACGAGATCCTCGACGCGATCCTCGAGGAGTACGTCGAGCACGACCTCGGCGGCGAGCAGCTCGTCGCGCGCGGGCTGCCCGCCGAGGACGTCCAGCGCGTCATCCGGCTCGTCGACCTCGCCGAGTACAAGCGCCGCCAGCAGCCGCCCGGGATCAAGGTCACGACGCGCGCCTTCGGGCGCGACCGGCGCGTGCCGATCACGAATCGCTACCGGGGGTAGTGCCGTCAGCGACGGGGATGGCGCGGACGGCGATCGTCATCCGGCTCAGCGCGCACAACCGCCCCGCGTCGTCGCGGATCTCGATGTCCCACACCCACGTCGTCCGCCCCCGGTGGCGGCGCATCGCGCGGGCGTGGATCGTTCCCTCGGCGATCGGGCGCACGAACGACGTGTTGTTCGACAGCCCGATCGCCGCCATCCCCTCCGCCATCACGACGACAGCCGTGCCGACGGAGGCGAGCGTCTCCGCGATCGACGTCAGGACGCCGCCGTGGACGAGGCCGAACGGCTGCTTGACCTCGTCGCGCACGGCGACCTGGGCGCGAACGAGCTCGTCGCTGACCTCGAGCAGCTCGAGCCCGTAGAGGGCGTCGAAGCCGCCGGCCGGGATGGAGGCGTCGGGACCGCTCACGGGAGGCGAGAGGCTAGTCGCTCGGGACTCCGCGAGGCCGCGAGCGAGGCGACGCAGGATCGGCGCGCTACCCACTAGGGTGAGCGCCGATGGGCTCGATCGACAGCCTCGACGACCGCCAGCGCGCGGTCCTGCAACTGCTGCTGCGCCAGGGCAAGTCCTACGACGACCTCGCCGCGCTGCTCAAGACCGATCCGGCGGCCGTCCGCGCGCGCGCCCGCGACGCGGTCGCCGCCGTCGGCCCCGACGCGAGCACGATCGGCGCCGAGCGCCGCGACGAGATCGCCGACTACCTGCTGGGCCAGCAGACCGCCTCCCAGCGCGCGGCGACGCGCGAGTACCTGCAGAGCTCGACCGCCGGGCGCTCCTGGGCGCGCGCGGCGGCGGCGGCGCTGGCGCCGATCGGCGGCGACACGCTGCCCGACGTCCCCGCCGAGCGCGAGGAGGTGGCGCAGGCCTTCGACGCGCTCGAGCGCCGCGCCGCGCGCAAGGAGCAGGTCAAGCGCAGCTCGCAGCTCGGCACGAAGCTGCTGCTCGCCGGCGTCGGCGTGATCCTCGGCATCGCGGTCATCCTGGCGCTGAGCCTCGGCGGGGGCGACGATCCGACGACGGCAGACCGGGGCCAGACGGCGACGACACCCGGGACGACGACACCCGCCGCGCAGACGACGCCGACGGGCGACAAGTTCCACATCATCGCGCAGGGCACGCTGGCCCCGCCCGAGGGCGTCCAGTCGCGCGCCAAGGGGCAGGTCGCGATCGTCCGCTTTGCCGACAACAACCAGTATCGCTTCGCGCTCTCGGCGCAGGGGCTCCCGCCGAGCGGCGAGGGATCCGCCTACGGCATCTGGCTGTACTCCTCCGACGACAAGAAGCAGTTCCTCGGATTTCCCGACGCGACGGTCGGCAAGGACGGCAAGCTCCAGAGCGTGAGCGACCTGGCGCCCGACACGCCCGCCTACGCAGCCGTCCTGCTGACGCGCGAGACCGCCGACAAGCCGACCAAGCCGGGCCAGGTCGTGCTCGTGGCGCCCATGGTCACCGGTGCCGACGGCGACCGGCAGGCGACGCAGACGACGACCACGCCGTAGCCGGGCTCGACGGCGCACGAGCGCGAACGTCGTCGGGCGCGTCGGCGCGCTCGCGCCGATGCGCGCTTGAGACGGCACGACGCCGCAGCGCCGTCCCTACTCCTCGTCGTAGCGGATCAGCGCGTGCACGTCGTGCGGCGCCAGCGCCGCCCGCCCGGGAAGGAAGGCGAGCTCGATGAGAAAGGCGCAGCCGACGACCTCCCCGCCCAGCCGCTCGGCGAGCGAGCACAGCGCGCCCGCCGTGCCCCCGGTCGCGAGCAGGTCGTCGTGCACGAGCACCCGCGCGCCGTCCTCGACGGCGTCCTCGTGCAGCTCGAGCACGTTCGTCCCGTACTCCAGCGCGTACTCGTGGCGGATCTTCCTGTAGGGCAGCAAGCCGGGCTTGCGCGCGAGCGCGAAGCCCGCGCCGAGGCTGTGGGCGAGCGCCGGGCCGAACAGGAACCCGCGCGCCTCGGCCCCGATGACGACGTCCGGCCGCAGGTTGCGGGTGAGCGCGGTGAGCGCTTGCAGCGACGCGTCGAGCGCGTGCGCGCTGCCCAGCAGCGGGGTGATGTCGCGAAACACGATCCCCGGCCTGGGGAAGTCGGGAATCGAGCGGATGTAGCGCTCCAGCGAGCCGTCGCCGCCGCTCATCCCGCGATCTTGCGCAGGTCGCGGATCAGCAGCAGGTGCTTGAGGTGCGATGCGACGGCGGCGAGGTTCTCGAGCGCCTCGAGCGCCTCCTTGCGGCGCTCGGGATTGCGCGAGCGCAACGCCGGCGCGAGGATCTGCTGCAGCAGCGCGGCCTCGCGATCGGCCGACGAGCGAAAGACGCGCAGGTTGCGCCCGCCGACGCCGTAGCGCGCGAGCTCGGTGACGGCGCCGATGATCTCGCGCTCGGTCTCGTCGTAGTAGTGCGTGCCGTTGCGCAGCTCCCCCTTGATGACGCCGTAGTCCTCCAGCTCGCGCACGAGCGCGGGGTCCGCGCGCGTCTCCTCGAGCACGTCGGAGAGCGGGTACATCGCGCCCCCGTCGCTGACGGACACGCTCGCGCGCCGCTTGCGCTTGCCCGCGACGGACTGCGCTGTCGCCGCGACGGCGCCCTCGCCGTCAGCCGCGCGGCCGGACGCTAGCTCCTGGCGGATGACGCGCAGCGGCAGGAACTCGTCGCGCTGCAGGCGCAGGATCGTGCGCAGGCGCACGACGTCGGAGGGCGAGTAGAGGCGGTAGCCGCCCGCGGTGCGGCGCGGGTTGATCAGCTTCTGGTCCTCGAGGTAGCGGATCTTCGAGATCGAGATGTCGGGAAACTCCTGCGCCAGCCCCTTGCAGACGGCGCCGATCGTCATCGACTTCTGCGGCGGGCCGTTGTCGGCCTCCGCCTGCGCGCTGCGTGCGTTGGTCTCGTTGGTGGTGGCCATCAGCGTGAGAGGAAGGTGAGCTTGTACTTGCCGACCTGCAGCTCGTCGCCGTCCTGCAGGCGGTGGGTCTCGATCCGCTGGCGGTTGACGTACGTTCCGTTCAGCGAGCCGAGGTCGTCGAGGTGCCAGTCGCCGCCCCGTCTGACGATCAGCGCGTGGTCGCGCGACACCGTCACGTCGTCGAGGAAGATCGCGCTGTCGGGACGGCGCCCGATCGGCATCCGCTCCCCCTCGAGCGGGAAGCTCTCGCCGACGCGCCCGCCGCCGGCCCGGATGACGAGCGCCGCGCCGTGGGCGACGACGTCTTCGAGCTCGACGGGGATGAGCTCACCGGTCTCGTCGATCCGGTACGTCGCCGTCACGGTGTCCTTCGGCGCCTCCGGTACGCCGATGAAGGCACCGCACTTCTGGCAGTAGTTGGCGCCCTCGGCGTTGACGAAGCCACATTCTGGGCAGTGGTGCGCCATTACTCCTGCGTGCTGCGCCCCGCGAGGATGTCCGTCAGCCGCTGGACGTCGGCGCCGGAGATCACGTCCTCGCCGGTCTCGTGCTTCTTGCGCAGCCGGTTGACGAGCTCGGCGCGGAGGATGTCGATCTTGCCGTGCAGGATGCGCCGGCGGTAGGAGACCTCGACCTCTTCATCGGTCAGCTGCTGGATGAGGTCCTTCAGCTCCTGATCAGACAGGGAGCCGAGGTCGGGAAACGTGTCCATCAAGAGAGGTCTCCTCCGATCGAGGTGATGCCGATGCGCTGTTGCGGCGAGCATACCAGCGCAGGCTTGCCTTCAAGCTGAGCTTGAGAGTACGCTGCCCCAACCGAGCTTCTGGCTCGCTCCACGCGCGATGCCGGCGCAGCCCGGCTCAGCAGATCTCAGCGGGCGCGTAGCTGCCTGACCGCGTCGCGCGTGTAGAGCGCGACGGCGTAGTAGGCCAGCGCGAGCCCGAGGTAGAGCAGCACCTCGGCGAGCGTCGAGAGGCCGACGAGCGCGAAGAAGATCGCCGACATCGACGGCCAGACCGCGAGCCGGCCGGGCCAGTTGATCTTGACCTCCAGCCGCAGGCGCAGGGCGACCTGGCCCAGGACCAGCAAGAGCAGCTCGCGCGCGACGAGGACCGCGATCGCCCAGCGCGGCAGCAGCTCGAAGTTCCAGCAGACGACGAGCCCGGAGACGACGAGCAGGCGGTCGACGAACGGGTCGAGCAGCACACCGAAGCGGCTGTACTGACCGGTGATCCGCGCTGCGATCCCGTCGAGGTAGTCGCTCCACGCGATCACGGCGAACAGCACCGCCGGGAGCGCGTCGGTGCCGCTCTCGGAGCTCAGCGCGAGCACGAGGAAGATCGGGATCAGCGCCAGGCGGACGAACCCGATCGCGTTGGGGATCGTCCAGACGTTCCAGGGCTGGCCGCGACGGGTCTGCGGCGGCGGCGGCCCGGACCGGTCCAGCCCGGCGAGCCGGCGGAACGTCAGCCGGACCCGCTGGACGGCCTGCTCGGCGGCGTCGCCTACAGGAGCGTCCGCCACAGCTCCGCCACCGCCTCGGCCGCGCCCTCCAGCGCGACGCCGCCCTCGATGTCCTGCAGGCCATGCCGGCGCTGGGCCTCGGCGCGACCGGACTGGAGGGAGCGGCGCCCGACCGTCAGCCGCAGCGGGATGCCGAGCAGCTCGGCGTCGGCGAACTTCGCGCCCGGCCCGGCGGCGCGATCGTCGAGCAGCACGTCCAGTCCGATCGCCCGCAGCTCGCGGTACAGCCCCTCGGCGGCAGCGAGCTCGTCGCTGCCGGGCTTGCCGAGCGCGACGATCAAGACGTCCCAGGGCGCGAGCGCGCGCGGCCAGCAGATGCCCTTCTCGTCGGCGAACTGCTCGACCGCCGCGGCGACGATCCGCGCCGGGCCGATCCCGTAGGACCCCATGACGATCGGTCGTGAGACGCCTTCCTCGTCGAGGAACATCGCGCCGAGCGGCAGCGAGTAGCGGGTGCCGAGCTGGAAGATGTTGCCGACCTCGATCGCGGGCTCGATCGCGATCGGGTGCCCGCCGACGGTGTCGCCGGCCTCGACCGTGCGCACGTCGACGCGCTCGAAGGCGAAGTCGCGGCCGGGCTTGACGCCTCGCAGGTGGTGGTCGGCCTCGTTGGCCCCGGCGACGTAGCCGCCCTCGGCGTCGACGCCGGCGTCGAGCAGGACCGCGACGGGCGCGCCGACAGGGCCGACGAACCCCGGTGGGCCGAGCCGCTGGGAGATCTCGTCCTCGCGCGCGGTGCGCCATGGCGCGCCGAGCGCGTTGGTCAGCTTGATCTCGTTGAGCCGGTGATCGCCGCGCACGACAACGACTACGAAGCCGCGGTCGTCAGCGATGACGACGGGGAGCGACTTCAAGAGCGCGCCGCGCGGAACCTCGAGCAGCCGCGCGACGGCCTCGACGGTCGTCGCGCCCGGTGTGTGCACCCGTTCGGGCTCGGGCAGCGGCGACGGTAGGTCCACGGGCTGCGGGTCGGCGCTGGCGACCTCGACGTTGGCGGCGTAGCCCGGCGCCAGCGCGACCTCGTTCTCGCCGGCGCCGCACGGCGCCATGTACTCGTGCGCGCCCGAGCCGCCCATCATGCCGACGTCGGACTCGACGCTGTACCACTCCAGCCCGGTGCGCTCGAAGATCTTCGCGTAGGCGCCCGCGTAGGCGTCGTAGCTGGCTCGCAGCCCCTCCTCGTCGCGGTCGAACGTGTAGGCGTCCTTCATCACGAACTCGCGCGTGCGCAGGACGCCCGCCCGCGGGCGCGGCTCGTCGCGCTCCTTGACCTGGAAGTGGTAGAGGCTGAACGGGAGGTCGCGGTAGGAGCGCACGACCTGGGCGACGTGCGACGTGACGCACTCCTCGTGCGTCATCGCGAGGACCATCTCGGCGCCCTTGCGGTCCTTGAGCTTGAGCAGCTCGTCGATCTCGTAGCGTCCGGTCTTGCGCCACGCCTCGGCGGGCTGCAGGACCGGCATCAGCATCTCCTGACCGCCGATCGCGTCGATCTCCTCGCGGATGATCTGGACGACCTTCTGGTGCACGCGCCAGCCGGCGGGCAGCCATGACCACAGGCCGGCGCCGACCTGGCGCACGAGCCCCGCCCGGACCATCAGCTTGTGCGAGATCGCCTCGGCGTCGGCCGGCGGCTCGCGCTCGGTCGGGAGCAGCAGTTGGGAGAGGCGCGTCACAGGGAAGGACGAAGCCTACGCGGGTAGAGTCCGGGGCGAGTCCGCCGACCAGAGGAGAGCAGCTCCATGGCTTTTGAGGTTCCGCCCCTGCCGTACACCGCCGACGCGCTCGAGCCGCACATCGATGCGCGGACGATGGAGATTCATCACGACAAGCATCACCAGCAGTACGTCGACAAGCTCAACGCGGCGCTGGAGGGAACCGAGCACGCCGACCGACCGATCGACGAGGTCATCGCCGACCTCGACGCGATCCCCGAGGACAAGCGCACGGCGGTTCGCAACCACGGCGGCGGCCATCTCAACCACTCGCTCTTCTGGCCCGCGATGAGCCCCGACGGCGGCGGCGCGCCCGACGGCGACCTCGGCGCCGCGATCGACGAGGCCTTCGGCTCGTTCGACGACTTCAAGGACAAGTTCGAGGCCGCCGGCGCGGGGCAGTTCGGCTCGGGCTGGGCCTGGCTCGTGCTCGACGGCGGCACGCTCGCCGTCACGAGCACCGCCAACCAGGACAACCCGATCAGCACCGGGCAGATCCCGCTGCTCGGCAACGACGTCTGGGAGCACGCCTACTACCTGACGTACCAGAACAGGCGGCCCGACTACCTCAAGGCCTGGTGGAACACCGTCGACTGGACGGAGATCGCAGCGCGCTACAAGGCCGAGTCCAGCTGATCGGCCAGGCCTCGCGCTACTTCCGCAACACTGGTGGTGTTGTACGAGCGGGACGGCACGAGGCCGTCCCGTTCGCGCGTTCGAACACCCACGTCTCGTAGGAGCTCCATGTCGCCCAGCACTCGCTCGATCGTCCTCGCGCTCGTCCTCGGGGCACTGCTCGCACCGTCTGCGGCGCAGGCGAGCCCGACGCAGATGTCGATCATGATGGACGACGACCTTCTGGTCTATCGCGACGACAGCACGGCCGCCAAGACGCTGACGCAGATGAAGTCGCTGGGCGTCGACACCGTTCGCGTGACGGTCCTCTGGAAGACCGTCGCCGAGTTCGCGAAGTTCACGAAGGCCGATCTCGCCAAGCTCAAGGGCCGGAAGAACAGGCGCGCGCGCGACTACGCGCGGCGTCAGAACAAGCGCTTCAAGCCCGCCAACCCGAGCACGTACCCGATCCGCAACTGGGACCGCTACGACAACCTCGTCCGCGCCGCCACCGATCGCGGGATTCGCGTCTACTTCAACGTCACCGGCCCGGGCCCGGCATGGGCGCACGCCAAGAAGCCGAAGGGCTCGAACGCCCTGCAGGCGACCTTCAAGCCGCGCGTGCGGGAGTTCAAGCGCTTCGTGACCGCGGTCGGCAAGCGCTTCGACGGCACCTACCGCGACGAGAACGGCTCGCGCGCGACGCTGCCACGGGTGAACATGTGGTCGCTGTGGAACGAGCCCAACCAGGGCGGCTGGCTCTCGCCGCAGTGGGAGAAGCGCGACGGGCGGCTCGTGCCCGCCTCGCCGGCGCTGTTTCGCAAGCTCCATCAGGCCGGCTACCAGGGCCTCTTCGCCAGCGGTCACCGCGTCGACAACAGCATCATCCTGCTCGCAGAGACCGCGCCGCTGGGCAGCGACAAGAAGACCGGCAAGTCGCCGATGCGCCCGAAGCAGTTCCTGCGCGAGGTCTTCTGCATCCAGCCCAACGGCACGCCGTACTCCGGCTCGGCGGCAAGGGCCCGCGACTGCGGCGATCTGGCCAGGGGACCGCTGTCGGCAAACGGCTACGCGCACCACCCGTACACGAAGAACGTGCCGCCCACGCAGCGCGACCCGCACCCCGACGCGCTGACGATGGCGAACATCTCCGAGCTCGGGACGCTGCTCGACGAACTGGCCGCCAAGACGCGCGCGGTCCCCGCGAACCTGCAGCTGTTCATGACCGAGTACGGCTTCGAGACCAACCCGCCGGACCGGTTCTCGGGCGTGGCGCCCGAGTTGCAGGCCAAGTACAACACGATCGGCGAGTACCTCGCCTGGGCCAACCCGCGGATCGCGTCGCAGGCGCAGTTCCTGCTCGCCGACGTGGCGCCGATCCGCTCGCGCCCGCGGAACTCCAAGGGCTACTGGTTCACCTACCAGTCGGGCCTGTTCTACCAGCGCGGGCAAGCCAAGCCCGCGGCGTACGCGTACTCGTTCCCGTTCCTCGCCAGCCCGACGGGCGTCGACCCGATGACCGGCGCCCCCTCGTTCAGCCTCTGGGGGCAGCTGCGCTTCCGGCCCAACGGCGTCCCGGACACGGTGCAGATCCAGTGGCACCCGAAGGACAACTCGGCGGGCTGGTACGACGTCGGGCCGCCTGTCGCGATCGACCATTTCGGCTACTTCACGGCCAACCGGGTCGCGCCGTTCGCCGTGCCCGGCGATTGGCGCGGCGCGTGGCTGCGGCCGGACGGCAGCATCGGTTCGACGTCGATCAACGCGGACGGAACCTGACGCACCGCCGACCGTCGTGCGGCGCCCGGTTGCGGCCGGTCGCCGCACGACGGGTGACACTGGTCCTTCGGGTAGGCAACGGCCGCCGACAGCGCGCGTAGAGTCGGGCGGCCGCGCGATGCGCTGACTTCAGGAGGCATCGGAGGCGGCCAACGGCACCATCCCGCCTGCGAGGCCGTCGCGGACACGCGGGCGGGCGCCGCTGCCGGGCGGTGTGCGCTACGCGCGGGTGAAGCGCCGGCCGGCGACGGGCGAGACGTCCTCGTCGAGCGCGGCGAGGACGTCCTCGCCGCCGCCGCTCGCGGCCGACTCGGCGGCCTCGAGCGCGGCGAGCCGCTCGGGCGTCATCGCCGTCGCGTCCTCGTTGGCCTCGAGCCATGCCGCTCCCTCGGCGGCCGCACGCTCGTCGACCACGATCCGCTTGGATGTCGCGTACTTGTCGATCTCCTCGAAGAGCACGTCGACGAGCTCGGCGGTCGGCACCTTGCGAAGGGGCTTGCC
>JAHWJE010000200.1 GCA_019348575.1 Actinomycetota bacterium
GGACAGGCGGCTTATGGACGACGATTCGGCGCTACTGAAGCAGTTCATTTCCACGCGCGACGAACAGGCGTTCGAGGCGCTGGTGCGGCGGTACGTGGACCTGGTTTATTCCGCGGCGCGGCGGCAGGTGCGCGATGATGCGGCGGCGCAGGACGTCACGCAGCAGGTCTTCGTGCTGCTGGCCGAGAAGGCGAACACCGTCCGGGATTCGCAGGCGATCGCGGGGTGGCTGCTGGTGACCACGCGGTACGTCGCGCTCAATGCAGTTCGAAGCGAAGGTCGGCGGCGTCGTCACGAACGCGAGGCGGCGGTCATGCATGAGAAGCGGCGAACGAAAAACGAGCCGGCGTGGGAACAGGTCGGACCGATGCTCGACGAGGCGGTCGCCAGGCTCAAGACCGAGGACCGCGACGCGCTGGCGCTGCGCTATTTCCAGGGGCGGAGCGTCGCCGACGTGGCGGCGACGATGGGCATCTCGCAGGAGGCGGCGCAGAAGCTGGCCGACGAGGCCGCCTCGGCGTCCGCGTCGCGCGTGCCGCCTGCCGGCTGGGACGTGCCGGGGCGCGCCGACGACGCCAACGCCGAGCTCGAGGCGCTCGTCCGGATGCTCGCGATGCTGCGCGACCTCGTGCCGCCGGAGCTGCGCGCGCAGCTCGCCGAGCTCGTGCGTCACCTGTTGCTGTTCGTGCGCGCGGTGCTCGACTGGTGGATCGAGCGGATGGCCGAGCGGCCGCGCGGCGACGAGCCGCCGGTCGGCCGCACCGCCAAGCCGGTGACCGGCTTCCGCGGCCGCTCCGGGCGCACGTTCCGCGCCAAGCTGCGGATCGAGCAGTCGGACGACGGCAAGTGGCGCGTCGAATTCGACGAGGACTGGGCCAAGGAACCGCCGAAGGGCGAGGCCGACGGCGAGTCCGGCGACGCCCGCCGTTCCCAGCACCGCGCGCAGATCGAAGCCGACCGTGCCCAATGCCGCCACAATGACGATGAACGCGAGCGTGTAGAACAGAACGCTCTTGACCAGACTGCCCAGTGTCCGAACGCGCGCCGCGCGTCCCAGGTTCCCCGCCGCCTCCTCGCGCGCCGCGACGACCGCCGCCGTCCGGTTCACCAGACGGGCGATCAGCCAGCGCGCCACGAGATACAGCAGGACAAGCAGCAGAAGCTCGACGCCGCGCCGCAGGAGCGGGATGCCGCTCTGGCCGGCGTGGACGTCCTGGGCGAGGAGCGCGCCCACCTCGATCTGGCTGACGTTCACGAGTCGCATCGGACGACCGGGGTAGTCGGCGGCGGCACCCCGCGCTTGAGCGTTCGGCGGGTACCCTGCGGCGGCCATGAGGCTCGCGACGTTCCTCCCTCCCGGAGCCACCGATCGACCACTTCCCGGTGAGCTGGTGGGCGACGCCGTCGTCGCCTTCGCGCCGGGCGAGACCGTGCTCTCGCGGCTGACCTCCGGCGACCGCACCGCCGCCCGGGGCGAGGCCTTCCCGCTCGCCGACGTGACGCTGCTCGCGCCCGTGCCGCAGCCGCGCGCGATCTTCGGCATCGGCCTCAACTACGCCGCGCACGCCGCCGAGCAGGGCAAGGAGCTGCCGGAGTTCCCGATCGTCTTCATGAAGCTGCCGAGCTCGAGCGCCGCGCCGAACGGGACCGTGCGCTGCCCCGAGGTCGTCAAGCGCCTGGACTACGAGGGCGAGCTGGCGATCGTCATGGGCGCGGACGGCACGATCGCCGGCTATGCGGTCGCCGACGACGTCAGCGCGCGCGACCTGCAGCGCCGCGAGCCGCAGTGGACGCGCGCCAAGGGCGCCGACGACTTCTGCCCGTGGGGGCCGTGGATCACGACGGCCGACGCGGTGCCCGACCCGCAGAACCTGCGCCTCACGACGCACGTCAACGGCGAGCTGCGCCAGGACTCCTCGACCAGCGATCTCGTGTTCGGGCCCGAGGAGCTCGTCGACTTCATCGCGCAGACCTGCACGCTGGCGCCCGGCGACCTCATCCTGACCGGGACGCCGAGCGGCGTCGGCATGTCGATGGACCCGCGCCGGTTCCTCGACTCGGGCGACGTCATCCGCATCGAGATCGAGTCCCTCGGCGCGATCGAGCATGCCGTCGCTTGACCCTGCGCTCGCCGCGCGCCTCGGCGAGCTCTCGGACCTGCGCCACGCCGGCCAGGTGCTGGCCTGGGATCAGCAGGTGATGATGCCCGCCGAGGGCGCGCCCGCGCGCGGCGAGGCGCTCGGGACGGTCCACCGCCTGTACCACGAGATGCTCGTCGACCCGGCGCTCGGCGCCCTGCTCGACGCGGCCGCCGACGCCGAGCCGCTGATCGTGCGCGCCGTGCGCCGCGACCACGAGGTGCTGCGGCGCGTTCCCGGCGAGCTGACCGCCGAGATCTCGCGCGCCGGCTCAGACGGCTACACGGCGTGGCTGCAGGCGCGCGAGGCCAACGACTACGCCCTCTTCGAGCCTGCGCTGCGGCGCAACATCGAGCTCGCACGGCGCTACGCCGACTGCTTCCCGGAGTCCGAGCATCCCTACGACGCGCTGCTGGACCGCTACGAGCCGGGGACGACGGCGGCGCAGGTCGCGCTGCTCTTCGGCCGGCTGCGCGAGGGCCTGGTCCCGCTGATCTCGCAGATCGCGATGCAGCCCGCGCGCCAGGCGCTCGCCGGCGACTTCACGGTCGCCGCGCAACGCGAGATCGGCCTGGAGATGGCGCAGGCGATGGGCTTCGACGACGGCGCCTGGCGCCTTGACGACGCGGTGCATCCGTTCGCCGCCTCGCCGTCGGCGGGCGACGTGCGCGTCACCTCGCGCTTCGACGAGCACAGCCTGACCGGGCTGTTCGCGCTCCTGCACGAGGTCGGCCACGGCCTCTACGAGCGCGGCGTCGACGCCGCGCTCTCGCGCACGACGCTCGACAGCGGCGTCTCGCTCGGCGTGCACGAGTCCCAGAGCCGGCTGTGGGAGAACCTCGTCGGCCGCAGCCCCGCCTTCTGGACGTACTGGCTGCCGCGCCTGCGCGACCGCTTCCCGCTGAGCCTGCGCGACGTCGAGCTCGACGCGTTCATCCGCGCGATCAACGTCGTGCGCCCGACGCTGATCCGCGTCGAGGCCGACGAGGTCACGTACTGCCTGCACGTCATCCTGCGCTTCGAGCTCGAGCTCGGCCTGATCGACGGAACGCTGGACGCCGCCGACCTGCCGGCGGCCTGGGCCGCCAAGATGAAGCAGTTTCTCGGCGTCGACGTGCCCGACGACCTGCGCGGCGTGCTGCAGGACATCCACTGGTCCGAAGGCATCATCGGCTACTTCCCGACGTACGCGATCGGCAACGTGCTCGCGGCGCAGCTGTGGCAGGTCGCCCAGGCCGAGATGCCCGGGCTCGACGACGAGCTGGGCCGTGGCGAGCTCGCGGCGCTGCGCGTCTGGCTGCGCGAGCGCATCCACCGTCACGGCCGCCTCTACACCCCGGGCGAGCTCGTCGAGCAGGCGGTCGGCGGGCCGCTGGATCCCGAGCCGATGCTCGCGCACCTGCGCGCGAAGTACGGCGCGCTGTACGAGCTGTAGGAGAACGCCGAAGGCGCGGCCGGGGGCGCGCCGGGCGACCGGGCCGCCGTCAGTGCGACTCGAGGACGCGGTCGATGAGGCCGTACGTGACGGCTTCGTCGGGCTTGAAGAAGCGGTCGCGCTCCATGTCGTTGCGGACGGTCTCCTCGGCCTGGCCGGTGTGCTTGGCGTAGATCTCGTCCATCCGCTTGCGCGTCTTGAGGATCTCGTTCATGTGGATCTCGATGTCCGTCGACTGCCCCTCGAACCCGGCCGACGGCTGATGGATGAGGATCCGGCTGTTGGGCAGCGAGAAGCGCTTGCCCGCGGCGCCGGCCGTCAGCAGCAGCGAGCCCATCGACATCGCGATGCCCATGCACATCGTCTGGATGTCGGGCTTGACGAACTGCATCGTGTCGTAGATCGCCATCCCGGCGTAGATCGACCCGCCCGGCGTGTTGATGTACAGCGAGATGTCCTTGTCGGGGTCCTCTGACTCCAGGTGCAGCAACTGCGCGACGATCAGGTTCGCGACCTGGTCGGTGACGGCGGTGCCGAGGAAGATGATTCGCTCATTGAGCAGCCGCGAGTAGATGTCGTACTCGCGTTCGCCGCGCGAGCTGCGCTGAACGACTGAGGGGACCAGAGGCATGCGGGCATCCTAGTGACCGCCAGGTGAGCACCGGGAGCGCCGCCCCGCGCAAGCGACAGAAGCTCCCGCACCCCCGCCTGCGCCGCCGCCCGCTCTGCGCGCACCCCGTGGATAGCCTGATACCGGTGCCCAACGCGCTGAGCA
>JAHWJE010000201.1 GCA_019348575.1 Actinomycetota bacterium
CTCTCGGCCCGCTGGGGCGGCGCGCTGGCCCCGGAGCGCCGCGACCTCCCGCTCGATCAGCGCGTCCAGCGCGCGCTCCTCTTCCTCTGCGTCCTTGAGGGCCAGCACGGCGCTGCCCGCCAGCTCGGCGCGCAACGCGCGGTAGTCGCTCGCCGCGACATTGCCGACCCGGTAGTCTCGCTCCAGCTCCTCGAGCGCGGCGAGGACGCCGGCATAGGCGGGACGGACAGCACCGTCAGCGTCAAACGCCTCGTCGACGGCGCCGCCGGTCGGTTCATAGCCCGCGGGTGCCCGGACCGCCGTCATCCCGACGTACTACCCCTCAGGGGCGGCGTGCTGCTCATCAGCCCGCCGACGCTGCTCGACCGAGCGCGTCAGCGGATGACCCACAAGCTCGACGACCATGCTGCCGCCGCGCGCGGGGAGTACCTTCCTCCTCGTGCTGGTTCATGTCGTGGCCGACTACGGTCCGGCGGGGGACCTGGCGTTCGCCGAGGTGGCCCAGCGTCTGGTCGCCGCGCTCCCGCCCGTAACGATCATCGCCAGCCCGGTTGGCCCCTTCGACACGCTGGCCGCCGGGTTCGTGGTCGCGCAGCTCGCGCTGACCGATGGTCCGGCCGAGCGCGTCGTGTTTCACAACGTCGCCCCGCGCCGCGACGAGGCAAACGCGCGCCGTGCCAACGAGGGGGAGCGCTTCACCGTCGGCGAGGCGCCCAACGGCACGCTCGTCGTCGGGCCGAACTCCGGGCACTCGCTTGCCTTCCTGCACGACCAGGCGCCGCTCTTCTATCTCGACGTGCCGGCCGCCGGCTCGCAGTTTCGCTCGCGAGACTTCCTTCCCGCGGCGGTCGGCCGGCTCGTCGCCGGCGACCGCGGCGGCGTCGGCGAGCGCGTCCCGTCCGAGCTCGTGCCCGGCGTCCCGCGCGGCGTCGTCGCCTACACCGACGGCTACGGCAACCTCAAGACGACGCTCGACGAGCGCCCGGCCGCAAACGGGGAGCGGGTGCTCGTCCGAGTGGGCGAGGCGTCGGCGACGGCGATCGTCTCCGACGGCAGCTTCTCGGTGGCAGAGGGCGAGCTCGCGCTGGCTCCGGGATCGTCGGGCTGGCCGCTGCGCGAGGGCGGGGAGCGGCGCTTCCTCGAGCTGTTTCTGCGCGGGGGAAGCGCGGCCGCGCGCCTCGGCCACCCCGCGTCCGGCACGCCCGTCGTCGTCAGCCGAACATCGGGCTCGGAGTAGCGCGGGCTACGGCTTCTGCTCGCGCATGCCCTTGACCGCCGCGGAGATCTCCTCGGCGTCGAGGACGTCGGCCATGATCCCGATCTGCTCTTCGTAGACCTCGGGGTCGACCTGGCTGCGGAACTCCTCCTCGAGCACGTGATACACGGAGAGACCCAACTGGGCCTCGGCCAGGGCGCCTGCATAGGTCGGATCGCCGAGCACAACGGTCTCGGCGGCGATCTCCGCGCTCTCCGCGTCCGGAGCTCCGAGGAGCACGAGCAGCTGCTCGGCCCCGTGCTCGTCCGCAAGGCGCTTGATCGTTTCCTGGCTATTCAGGTCCATGGCCCCCGAGGCAGTTCAGACGAAGCACTCCGTCGACGTGAACGCGACGTCTCCGCCCGCGTTCTTCACGCACGCGGCGATCGCGGGGCCCGCGATCCCGTCGCGCTCACCGAGCACGATGACCTTCTTGCTGTCGAACATAGGTGCTAGCTCACCTCCTCTTCCATCTCGTCGAGGGTCTTGTCGAGCCAGTCGTTGAGCTGCGCCGGGCTGATCGTCGACGCCGACAACCGCGCCACCTCTTCGCCGTCGCGCATCAGCAGGAAGGTCGGCAGCGCGTGCACGCCGAGGCGGATGCAGACCCGGCGCGCCTTGGGCGCCTCGAGCATGACGACCTTCAGGTCGTCGCGCTCCTCGGCCAGCTTCTCGACGTGCGGCTTCAAAGCCAGGCACGGTCGGCAGTCGGGTCCCCACACGTCGAGGAGGACCGTCCCGCTCATGTCGAGCTCGTCGAAGTTCTCGCGCGTTGCTTCGGCTACCGCACCCATCCGCTCATCCCTCCTCGTTGGACTCGAGCATCACGCTCATGCCGTCGGACTGCTCGGACATCCGCCCCAGGAACAGGCTGCCCTTGGCAATCAGCTGTACCCGCCGCGCGTCCCCGCTTACCAGCCGGGCGCGGGCGTGCGGCACGTAGCAGAGCGCCGAGGCGATGTGCCCCTGCGTGGGGGCGAAGCCGGGCATCCCCCGCTGCTCGACGAAATCGCCGATGTCCTCCCGGGCCAGATCGCCCCGGCGCACGGCCAGCGCGGCGATCGTCTTGTAGTTGCGCTCGGGGACGTTGCCCGAGCCCTGGGGCTCGGTGAGCTCGGGATTGTGCAGCTCGGTGGCGTAGTCGTCGACGTCGAGCATCCCCAGGCCGAGACGGTCCAGCGGAGCGACCGCGAGGGCCTCCATGATCTTCGGGTTCGACGAGCCGGCGGCCACCGGATGCCGGCCGACGGAGTCCAGCCGCACGCGCGGCGAGCGGCCGTCGTCGGCCTCCACGAGCAGCGCGGACGCGCCGAGCACGTCCTCCAGCACGGGCATGCCGTGCTTGAGGTGGCCCTGGAACTTCATCCCCAGCTTCGGGAGCGAACCGCCCGCGATCACGGCGACGCGCCGGAAGACCCCGGCTGCGACGAGGCTGCTCGCGATGACCAGCGCGGGGATCGGGGCGGCGCAGAAGTTCTTGACGTCCGCTCCCGAGGCCTCGCTGCAGCCCGCCGACGCCGCCACCGACTTGGCGAGGTTGCCCCCGCCGCGCTGGTAGCGGTCCCCGATCGCCTCCTCGCCGGCGCCGAGGACGTAGTCGATCGAGGCTGGGTCGATGCCGTTGTCGGCGAGGAGGCGCAGGAGCGCCAGCGTGGCGCTCGCCTTGCCCGCGAGGTTCTCGAGCAGCACCTCGGCGGTCAGGGCGGCATCGCTCTCGTCGGCGCGACGGAAGGCACCGGCCAGGCGATCGGCGCCCAGGTGCAGCGGGAGCGCCCCCGGCTCGGCCGCGACTGCTTCGGCGTCGCCGCCGGCGGCAGCCACGCGCTCGAGGTCGAGGCGCTCGCCGAGCGGATGGCGGGCGAGCCGCTCGGCGACCGCGCCGGCCTCCCGCGCACCGAGCTTGACCAGGTCGAAGTCGTCGACCGCCGCCAGCAGGCCGAGGAACTCGTCTTCGGGCATGAGCTCGCCGACGCCGGCGAAGCGGCCCTCGCCGTTGGGGGCGGCCCCGAGCCACGGTCGCTCCGGCAGCTCGCGCGGGTGGAGGGCGCCGAGGAACGCCTGGTGGGGCGCGTAGGCGACCGCCTGCTCGAAGGTCCGCAGGGAGCCCAGGAACTGCGCCTCGAGTTCCGGGTTGCGCGCGAGCTCGCGCGACGGCTTGGAGCCGTGGCGGGCGAGGCCGGGGACGTGGGCGAGGACCGCGCTCGCGGCCGAGATCACTGGTACGGGCATGTGCCTCCTATTGAAGCGGATCGCCGTCGAAGACGGTCGGCTCGCTGACCGGCGTGGCGACGGCGCGCAGCGCCCGTTCGAGCAGCTGGCGGCGCCAGGCGCGCTCCTGCTCGGGCGCGAGCTCCGGGTCTCCCGTCGGGAAGGGGATGCCGCGCGTGGGCACGATCCGCGGCGCGCCGACGCGCCGCGCGATCGAGACGAGGTTGCACAGCAGCGCGGTGGGGATCCCGGCGCGCTCCAGCTCTTTGGTCAGCGTAGCCCCGCAACGCGTGCCCGTCCCTCAAGTGGAGGTGAGGATGGCCGCCCGCACCTCGGAGCGCCGCAGGTCGGCGGCCCATTCGACACCGAAACGGCGGGCGTTGGCCACCGAGGTCCCGTTGCCGGCTGTCACCAGGTACTCGCCGTGGAGCCTGCCGATGGCCCCCTCTGCTTCCAGCTCGCGGGCGACGTCGAGCGGCACGATTCGATGCGGGTCCTCATTGGCCCACACCGTGGAGAAGCCCCCGTGGATGGAGCCGTACTGGTCGGGGGCCAGGGAATCGATCCCGTCGAGTGAGTACCGCAGCCACCGGGTCGCCCGGGCCGATTCGAGCCGGTCCGGATTGCCCTCGGGCACGAGCGCGCCCTCGGTCACCAGCGCCAGGACCGTCTGCGCCACATCTTCGACTGCGGCAGCCGGCGTCACCTGCTCGAAGCGCGGCAGCGGGACCTCGGTCGCCTCCAGGTCACCACCCAGACGGGCGAGCACGAGGTCGACGGCTCGGACTGCGGCCGGGCGGTCGGCCCGAACGACCTGCCGCCGGGGCCGTCCCAGTCGCCCCTGCTCGTTGGTGAGCGGCTCGCCACCGGCCACGATGGCGGCG
>JAHWJE010000202.1 GCA_019348575.1 Actinomycetota bacterium
GGAGCAACGAACGACCAGCCGGAGGGCCTCCATGCTGACTCTCCTCGCTCGCCAGGGCCGCGGCAGAAGAAGCTAGAAGGCTTCGCAGTGTCAGGCCAAGACGGCCCAGGGACCCGAACGGCCTCCCGTCCACCGCTACAAGGAGGCGAATCGAAGATTCAGACGCGGCCGTCGCGCCCACCAACGTCGGGCCACGCGAGGCGGCCGTCCTGCTCGTACGCGCCACGGTCCCACACGTTCACCCGCGGCCGCCGAGCGTGCCCGCGTCGACGGGCTCGCCGCTCAGCGGGCCCGTAGGGGATTTCTGGGCGCTTGAGCTCGGCGTGCCGCGCATCGCCCACCAGCGCGGGGCCGTGGCGTTGAGCGCTCAGATGCAGAAGCCGGTCACGAGCTCGGCGACGCCGACGATGTTCGTCGCTCCGATCAGCGGCAGGTCGACCTCCACGACGAGGTCGCCGCACTCGAGCTGGTTGACCATCGGCTCGTCCTCGACCGACGGCGGGAACGTGAGGTCGAACAGCCCGAAGTAGAAGTCGCCGGAGTTGCGCAGCGGCGGACCGCCGTTGGCGCCGGCGGTGATCGTCGTCGTCGAGTCGGCGTTGTCGTTGCGGACCTTCAGCTCGTCGACCTTGATCCCGTCGTCGTCGCTGTCGAGGAACAGCTTCAGCAGGCTGTCCTCGATCGGGTCGCCGTCGGAGTCCTTCGAGTCGCTGTCTCCGGACGCGAACTCCAGGCGGGTGTTCTTCAGCCGCAGGTTGTCGATCTCGATGCGGTTCGTGGCCGTGCCGTCGATGCAGGTGCCGTACACGTCGCCGGTGCGATCCTCGCCGTCGTCGTCGGTCGGGGGCAGGCAGACCTTGCCGCCCATGCTGATCGTGCCGTTCGCCGACGTGACCGCCGTGAAGCGGTTGAAGAACGCGACGTGCGTCGAAGCGGAGAAGAGCCCGGGGTCGACCAGCACGATCTGCTTGGACTGCGGGCTGCAGTCGAGCTTGCCGCCGATGCAGACGTCGACGCTCGACGGCAGGTTGGGGATGTTGAGGTCGGCGCCGACGTCCTTGGAGGACAGCTTCAGCCCGACGTCCGTACCCGCGCTCGCCGCCGTCCACTTCAGCTTCATCCCGAGGAGCTGGCTGAGCTCGAACGTCGAGGCCGTCGGCAGGTCGGTGACGACGACGTCGATGTCGATCGGGTCGGCGGCGGTGCCGCCGTCGACGGCGAGGTCGAGTGGCGGCGGCGGCGTGCCGAATGCGGTCTCGACCTTCGTGCCGAGCAGGTCGGTCAGCAGCACCTTGCTGAGGCCAAACGCGCGGGACTGCACGTGCAGCCGGCCGTCGCGCGTGTTCAGCACAACCTTGTTGCGTCCGTCCTCGGGCAGCGCGGCGGCCTGCGGCCCGTGATCCCACGCCTCGAGCTCGACGCGCTGGAACGAGCCGGTGTCGCTCTGCACACCCGTCGTGAAGGAGTTCGACACGATCTTGAACTGTGTCGGCACGGCGAGCAGCGTCCCGACGGCGTTGTGCAGGTCGCCGTCCTGCGAGCCGCCGGCGCTGCCGCCGGGCAGGTTGCGCGCGTCGAGCGTCACCTTCGGCACGGTGCTCGACGCCTCGTACGTCGTCTCTGCGCCGTTCTGGTGCAGCTCGAGTGTCGTCGGCAGGTCCTGGACGAAGCCGACGATGTGCGCGGGTTCGCTGACGGCGTCGCCCGGCGCGTCGAACGTCGCGTCGAGGTGGAGGTCCTGCAGCGAGTTGTCCGTGAGCGGCCCGGTCGTCAGCGACGCGTCGAGATCGTCGCCCGCGGTCGTGAACGACGCGTTGGAGACGTTGAAGATGCGCGCGAAGAGCGTGAACTCGCTCGGCAGGTCCTTCAGCTTGACGCCGGAGTGGCCGTCGGCGAGGGTGGGCGCGGCGTTCGTGCCGTCGCTCAGTGCGGCCTGGATCATCCCGACGGCGGGGGACGCCGAGAACGTCGCGCCCGAGCCGCTGGCCGGCTTGAAGCCGATCGCGACGTTCGCAGGGAGCTTGTCGACGCGGGCGTCGATCTTTCGGACGCGGCCGAATAGCGGCGTGTCGGAGGTGACGAGCGCATCGATCCGGTCGATGCCGGCACTCGCGTTGTAGTCGACCTTGCCGACGCCGGGGTCGAAGGCGATCGACACGTCGTCGGGGATCGCCGACAGCTTGGCGTCGATCGTCTGGCCGTCGCGCAGGTAGCGTAGGCGCAGCGGCTTCGGGGCGAGCTTGACCTGGCCGGAGACCTTGTCGCCGGGCCCGGTGTTCACGTCGACGAGCTCCAGGCCCTCGACGCGGGCGAACGCGGTGAAGCGGCTTGCGAGATCCTCGACCTGGGCGCCGAGCTCGCCCACCGGCAGGCTCGCGTCGGGACCGCTCGTGAGCAGCGCCTCGACCCTGCCGATCGGGTTGTCGGTGGTGAGCTTCACGCCGCCGCCAGCGGGCTTGATCGTCACGACGGCCTTCGACGGCAGCTGCTCGATGACGCCGTGGATCTTCTTCACGCGCCCGAAGAACGGCGTCGCCTGATCGCCGTCGAGCGTGATCTTGTCGATCGTCTCGGTGAAGGCGTCGTAGTCGATCTTGCCGGCGTCGGCGTCGTAGGTGAGCTTCATGTGGCGCGGCAGGTTGGAGACGCTGCCGTCGATCCTGCGGCCCGGGGTCTGCACGAGCGCGCGCAGCTTCTTGCGCGCGTCCGGAGCGAGCTGCAGCTCGGCGAAGATGTCGTCGGTCGCGTCGATGCTGGCCGACTGCAGACCGTCGATGCGCCCGGCGAACGACTTCAGCGTGCCGTCGTCGAAGACGCGAGCGTACGGGTGGTTGACGTTCAGGAGCCTCGGCGTGCCGTTCGCGTACGCCGCCTCGACGCTGCCGAGCGCGCCGCCCGTGGCGTTGAACGTGCCCGTGCGCGCGCCGGTCTGCTTGACGACCATCCCGGTCGGGATGCCGGTCGCCCTGACGAGCGCCTTCGTCGCGACGCTGCCGCTCGTCGCATCGCTGTACGTCGCATCGAACGACGCAACGGTGGCGGAGGCCGCATAGGTCACCGTGCGCTGGTTGGCGCCGGGCTCCTCGATGCGCGCGCTGAGCTTCTGCGGCAGGCCGGCGATGTTGACGTTCGCGCGCTGCTCGCGCGCGCCGTTGACGATCTCGACGGCGCCGTTGAGCGCGACCGGCACGCTCGCCCCGGCGCGCGCCTCGAGATACCTGCCGAGCGTGAGGCCAAGGGTCGACTGCGACGGCACGCTCGTGTACCTCAGCCGCGCGCCCATCGGGTCGATACGCGCGAGCGAGTCGCCGTCGAAGAGGCCGCCGAGCGTCGTGATCGACGCGCCCGCGCCGGTGATGTCCTTGACGACGTCGAGCGTCGTGAGGTTCGGATCGCCGGTCGCGGGCAGGCTCGCGGTCGCCCTCCAGGACGCCGGGGCGCGGCTCGTGCGCGTGTCGTAGCCGACGTTGATGTTCTCGCGCGGCAGCGATCCGGCGGTCGGGTCGTCGACGATCGCCTCGATTCTGAGCGGCAGCGTCGAGGCCTCGCCGAGCAGGCGGTCGATGTGCAGGGAGAACTGGTTGATGCTCAAGACCTGCACGGTGGCGACGAGGTCGGGCAGGATGTCGCCGTCGACGTCCAGCAGCGTCGGGACGTTCACGAGCGCAGTGTGGCGGCGGACGATCTCGCCGGTGCCGGTCTTCAGGCGCGTCACGTACTGGTAGTCGAGCGCGGGGATCGCGCACAGCGCCGAGCCGAGCGGCGCGCCGATGATCGGAAGGGCGCCGCCGACCGTCTGGCCCGGGCCGCAGAGAATGTTGCCGACGGAGTCAAACAGCTGCGTCTGCCCGGTCGGGAGGCCCTCGATGTACGGCGCGCTGACGTTCACCGACAGCGTCGTCAACGGCGCCGTGAGCTTGAGCGATGCGATCGATGCCTGCGCTGTCCCTGCGGCGGTCAAGACGATCCCCATCGTGACCGCGACCAGCACGAGCTGCTTGCCCCGTGACATCCCATACCCCGCTTTTCTGCTATTTGAACGCCCCCGTACTTACGTGAGCGCGAGTGTGCCGAGCTGCCACAGCGCGTTGTGCGCAACGCGTCACACAGCTCGCCGGCCGGTACCTCGCGGTGGGGCCCGTGACGCGCCGGTGGGCGTCGCGGGGGCGAATCGGCCCAGTCGTCATTGGCGTGCTCGACCTAACTGGCTGCCAGCTGACGCGCCCGAACGGCAGCACGGCGCTCGGCGAGAGGCCAAGCGACGCGTTCTACGGCAGCCAAGGCTTGTGGGCGTTGTTGCTCCCGGGCGCAGCTGATCGAGCCACCGACACCCGACCGCGTCAAC
>JAHWJE010000203.1 GCA_019348575.1 Actinomycetota bacterium
CTGCCGGTCAACGCCGGCAGCGCCATCACCGCTGGCTCAACTGCATCGACGAGAAGCCCGACGGCGTCCGGCTCACTCGCAGGCGCGATCGCCCATCCCTCCAGCATCGCAGCGCGCCGAGATGCTCGTCCTGGGGCTACGGGCGTGACGGTGTCGGCGCCAGCACACTGGCGAGGTGGACGGCGCATTCCTGCGCAGCGCGAACTCCTCGGCAAGCCGTCCCGGCGGCGCGCGCCGGCTGCCGGCGATTGGATCGTCAGGAGCTCGCTTCGGCGGCGTAAGGTGGCCACGGCGTCGCGGACCAGCTGGCGGTCATCGCGCGGATGTCTCCGCGCTGGGCGCGGGTTGCGGCACGGGCTCCACCGATCCGGCGGCGAGCGCGCCGCCGGCGGCGCCGAGCGCCGCGCCCCCGATCAGGTAGATGGCGAGGACCGAGCTCGCGTCTGCATCGCCGTGGAAGACGCCCCCGGCGAGCGCGACGGCGATCGCCATCGCCAGCGCCCAAGCGGGGCCGGTGATCGCCCCCCATGCGACGCTCTCGCGCAGGTTCGCGGCGCCCGCGGCGCGGCCGGCGGCGAATCCCGCGTACACCCCGGCGAGGATGAGCAGCCCGATCAGGACGACGAGCGCTGGCAGCAGCACGTAGGCGGGAAGCGCCTCGTCATAGGAGAAGATCCGCAGGCGCCCGTCCGTGCCGGCGACCGCCGCCGCGTCCTGGACCGGGAACGGCAGGCCGGCGGCGCCGTCTGCGTCGGGGCGGAACCTCGCGCCCGCGGCCAGCGCGGCGAGGTGGACGCCGTGCTCACCGGCGAAGGCGGCCTCCTCGAGCAGCGCGACCGTGGCGGTCCGGCCCAGGCGCACGTCGCCGGCCGCGGCGCCGACCTGCGCCAGCCAGCCGACGAGGCCGATCGTCGCGAATACCGCCAGCAGGACGCCGAGCGCGCGCAGCGACGCCCACGACGCCGCGAGCGCCGTCCGCACGAGCGGCGGCAGCCCGGCGCTGCGCTCGCGCGATCGCAGCCCCACCTTCCCAGCTACGCCGGCGAGCGCGCCGAGGACGCCCCAGAGCAGCCCCATCGCGAAGGCGCCCCCGGCAGACGGCGAGACGCCGGTCGCGTTCGTGTCGCCTCCGAGCACGGCGAAGGCGACCATCAGCAGCGCCAGCAGCGGGGCGACGGCGACCGCCCACGCGAGGCGGACGAGCGGACCCGCGCCCTCCGTGCGGTGCAGCTGCGAGCGCGTCGCGAGCGCCACGGCACCGAGCGGCACGAGCGCGAGCACCATCGGCGACAGGCGCCCCGTCTCGCTGCCCAGCTCGGCCGTCGGCGCCAGCAGCGTCGCGATGCTCTGCCTGAAGGCCTCGGTCAGCAGGCCCACGTCGCGCCCGAGCACGCCGAGGACCGAGGCGTCCACCGTGACGACCGCGAGCAGCAGGCCGGCGGCGAAGATCGCCGCCGCCGCCAGTAGGGCGGCGATCGCGGCCCCGACCAGGCCGGGAACCGCGAGCCGCGCACGCAGCAGCTCCGACAGCTCGGCGGCCTGCGGGTCGACCCGTTCGATCCGCTCGCGCAGCGACGGGGCGGTCGGCTGTGGCTCGGCGGCCGGCTCGGGCTCCGGTGCGGTCGAGGGCGAGTCCGGTTCCGATCCGGCGGCCCGCGCGGGCAGCGCGGGCTCTGGCTCGGCGGGCGGCGGCTCCGGCTCCCTGTAGTCCTGCTGGCGCGCGCCGCAGGACGGGCAGAAGCGTGGATTACCGGACAGGCGCTCTCCGCAGCCACCGCAATACTTCGAGTCGCCGTCCATTTGTACACACTTGCTATCACTTCGTGGCGATGACCGCCGCGCATCTGTGCCGCCGTGTGCGACGAATCGCGCTGGCCAGTTTTGTGCTGCTCGCGGTTTCGCCACAGCTCGCGCCGGCGCAGTCAGCGCAATCCGGTCCTGCCGCCGGGCCGCCAAGGATCGTGCTGGCGTTCGACGCATCGGAGTCGATGAAGACCGACTACGGCGACGGGCGCTCGAAGATCGCCGCCGCCCAGGACGCCGCCGTGGCCCTGCTCGAGGAGCTCCCGAGCCAGACGCTGGTGGGTCTGCGGGTGTTCGGCGGGAGCCGGCCGTCGCGGCCGATCGGGCCGGCGTGCCGCGACTCCAAGCTCGTCCTGCCGATTGGTCCTCTGGACCGCGACGGCGCCGAGCGGCAGATCCGCTCCTTCAAGGCGATCGGCCGCACGCCGATCGCCCACGCGCTGGAGCAGGCCGCAGAGGATCTCGGCGACAGCGGCTCGCGCACGATCGTCCTCGTCTCCGACGGCAAGGACACCTGCGTCCCGCCGCAGCCCTGCGAGGTCGCCGAGCGGATCGCCAAGGGCGGCGTCGAGATGCGCATCCAGGCGATCGGCCTCGACGTCAAGCCCGACGCGCGCCGCCAGCTGCAGTGCATCGCGAGCGCCGGCGGCGGCGTGTACCGCGACGCCGAGAACGCCGACCAGCTGCGCGACGAACTGCGCACGCTGTCGACGCGGGCCCTGCGCGAGTATCTGCCGCGCGGCAAGCGGGTGCGGGGCGGGCGGTCCGCGCGCGAGGCCACGGCGATCGGCCCGGGGCAGTACGTCGACGAGATCGCCGGGGACTCCGAGCGCTGGTACGCGGTCGAGCTGCGCCGCGGCGAGACGCTGCAGGCGAGTGCGTCGTTCATCCCGCCGACGCGGGTCGTCGAGAACGCCGGGTCGGTCAACGCGAGCATGGACATCGTCACCCCCGGCCTGGACATCCCGGACCGGCAGAACTCGTCGGCTGACGGCAGTCCGTTCGACCGGCGCGGCTACGTCGACGGGCTCGGCGTCGTGTCGCGGCCGATCGGCGTCGGCGACCAGGCCGATCCCGCGCGGCCATTCTCGGAACCGGGCCGGTATCTGCTGAAGCTCGAGCTCGAGGACTCCTCCTCCAAGGACCTCTTCCAGGCGACGGGTGGCGCGCCGGTGACGCTCGAGCTGGCGGTCGACGTGCTCGGGCGCCGTGGCGCCGACCCCGGCGCCGGCGAGCCCGCCAAGCCCGGCGGGCCCTCGCTGCCGGCGGCGCCCGCGGCTCCCGATGAGCCGCCCAGCGCGCCGCTGCTGGCCGCGATCGGCGGCGGCGCGGGCGCGCTGGGGTTCCTGGCGGGCATGGTCGCATGGAGGCGCAGGCGCTCGTGAGCTTGCTGTCTGCCGCAGGGCTGCTCGCTTCCGCCGCGCTGCTGCTCGCAGCGCCCGCCGGCGCGCGCGCCGACGGCACGCCGGTCGTCGGCGGTGGTTCGTTCAACACCGCGCCGCTGCTCGCGGAGGGCAGGTACTCGGACAGCGTCGCCGCCGGCGAGACGGTGTACTGGAAGGTCCGGCTCGCCAAGGGTCAAGTGCTGGAGGTGACAGCGACGGTCGACACGTCCGCGATCCAGGACGACGTCTCCAAGCCCGACTACCGCTCAGGGCTGGCCCTGCTGGACTATCACCTCGACATCCACTCGCCGCTGCGCGAGCCGCTGGGCCAGAATTACCCCGACGCATCGGTCAGGCTGGAGGGCGACCGCGGCGCGGGCAGCGTCACGGGGACGGCGCGCGGGCCCCGCATCCTCGGCTTCGAGCAGATCCTCGCGTCGGACTTCAGCCTCGACAAGTTCCCGGCGCCCGGCGCCAGCTTCGTCTCGCTCAGCGCGGTGGACTCCGACAGCCAGCCGGCGGAGGTCCCGGCGGAGTTGCCGGTCGACTTCGAGATCGAGATCGTCGGCGCCCCGCAGCCGTCCTCCCCGCACTTCGCGCACTCGCTCCCCGGACCGCCCCCGGAGGAGCCGCCGGCGTCCCCGGATCCGATCGGATCGGCCCCGGAGAGCGCCTCGGAGGACGACGCCACCATCACGACCGGGCTCGTCGCGCTGCTGGCGCTGCTCGGCGGGGCGCTGCTCGGGGCGCTGGCCGCCGTCGTGCTCGGGACCGGCCGCGGCGCGGCCATAAATGACGCGTAGTCGTCGCCCCGCGTGGGCTGCGACAGGCGGATGCGCTCCCTGCGCCGCTCGTGAGCTCCCTGCTCGCGCAGCTACGGATAATGCCAATGCGGGCGCGGCGCCGGATAAGAGCACCGGCGCGCGCGCCACGACGGACGGGCCGGCCGGCCGGCGGAAACATCCACTGCAGCTGGCGCTCGCCCGACGTTACGAGCAGGTCCGCCGCTCAAATGCCCGCGATGCTTCGGATCGTACTGCGACGTGAACGGGAAGCCGGGAAGCCGGTTTGTCGTAAGCGTTCAGTTGTCCGGCGGACATGATCGTGCCGCGTCGAATTCGTGGTGTGCTGCGGGCTGAGGCGGAGGCGATCTACGA
>JAHWJE010000204.1 GCA_019348575.1 Actinomycetota bacterium
TCGCGGCTGCAGGCGGTCAGCGGGGGCGTGATGTCGTGGCCCTGCTCGGCGAACGCCCGGCGCGCGTTGACTCCTCGTAGCTCGTCAGGACCCGGCTCCCGCCCGCTCGACCGCGTCGCTGAGCTCGATCTCCGATGCACGCCCGATCGACCCGGCGATGCTTTCGTCGTCTTGCTCCGGCGTGCGCTGCACGCGGCGCAGGCGCGGCTCGCCGCCCTCGCAGCCAGCCGGCTCCCAGCGCAGATGCGAGAAGCGCGCGGCACCGGTGGCCTCGTCGCCGCGCACGCATGTCAGCACCCCGATGTGCGTCGGACGGCGCTCGCCGAGCCGCGACCCGATCAACAGCCGGGCCAGGCGCCATGCGTAACCGATGACCTCGTCGCCCGAACGCAGCTCGCGCCGGTAGCGCAGGTCGGCGGTCGTGAAGCCCGGCGGCAGAACCTGCTCGGCCAGGTCTCGGGCCGCCGGCTCCGAGGCGGGGGCCTGCGGCGCGACGATCAGCCAGAGCCCCACCGCGCCGCAGCCACCGAGGGTGAGCACGGCCACCACGACGGCGGCGATCAGCAGCGGCTTGGCCGAGGAGGAGGACGAACCAGAGCTCGGCCCGTGGTGCCGCATCACTGCTCGAGTCGGAAGGAGTCGATCGCGGCGTCCAGGTCGAGCGTCTCCGGGCGGGCAACCGGCCGGCTGGCCGTGAAGGCGATGCCGAGTCCGTCCTCTGAGATCAGGAACAGCGCCTTGTCCCTGATGCGGACCTGCTCGCCGGAGGCGCCGGTGAACGTGAACTCGCTCGTCGTCAACCGGGCCTGCTTGGCCCCCGGCACCTCGACGTCCTCGCGCCCCAGCACGCGCTGACCGCGCCGCGCCTTGCCGAGCGCTTCGCTGAACTGATACGCGGTCTCGAAGTCGGTCTCCACGTCGTCGCTCACGATCGCGCCGACGAACGGGGTGTAGCCGCCCTCCACCGGCGGCCCGCTGACCTGCACGAGCCTGCCGTCCCTCTCGGGGCGCCTCGTGACCTTCGACCACGAGCCTGGATGGCCGAAGCTGAAATTCTGCGCCTCGAACGTCTGCCACCCGTCCGGAAGCTCTGCCTCACCGGAGAACCGGCCCCCACAGCCGGAAGCGAAAGCGGAGAGGGCTGCGGTCAGCACGACTGCTCTCACCATCACTCCCACGCGGCTCACGCGCGTGCGCATCTCGGCTCCTCGAAGATCTCCCCGGGCTTGCGCACCAGCGTACTCCGCACCCGGCTGACGGTGCGCTCGTCGTTGGCGTGTCCCTCCACCAACGCCAGGTCGAGCTCGCGCTCGGTGCTGGAGCTGCTCGTGTCGAGCGTCTCGATGCTGAGCGTGCCGTCATCGTTCAGCCGCCGAGTGAGGTCGATCATCGAAGGGATCTTGCCGGGGCCCGGCAGGAGCAGGCCCGCGAGGGTCGCGTTCACGTCCTGCTGGCCCGCGAGATCGAGGATGCCCGTGAAGCGGATCTTCTTGCCGGAGCTCTCCGACTGCCGCATCCGTGCGCCGTCGAGCGTTCGCCTGAGCGCCGGGATGTCGTCTCCGTCGATGCTCGGCCCGAGCACCAGCTCGCCGTCGTAGGCCGCCGAGGCCTCGACCTTGAACTCGAGCGGGCGGAAGCCGTCGCGAGTGTCGATCGTGAGCGTCCCGACGCCCTCGGCGTCGCCGGCGAGCCTGCCGCCGAAGACGACGTTGGCGAGCTCTCCCGAAGCCGACCCCTCGAGACGGTAGTACAGGTCGAGCTGGCCCTCACGCGCGCCGCTCGTGTGGAGGCGGCCGCCCTGCGCCCGCTTGAGGATCGCCTCGAGCTCAGCGTCCGCCGTCGTCGTGCCCACGCCGCGATCGAAGCCGATGGTGCCGTCGAGGAACGACTGGACGTCGATGTACCTGGAGTCCGGCGGCCTGGGCAGCTCGTCCTTCGGAATGCCGACGAGGTCCTGCGCGCCGTTGGCCAGATCCGGTGGATCGACGAAGGGCACGAGGAAGTCGGCCACTCCGTCGGCGATGTCGGCGGCGTTGCGGGCGATGCCGGCGAACCCTCCGCTCGCGGCGATCGCATCCTCGATCCGCTTTGCCTCCTCGAGATCGGCGAAGTCGAACGTGTGGCCCGCTTCGAGGGCGAGCCCGAGTGCGGCCTCCGCCGAGAAGGAGCCTCCGCGGCCGCGCGGAAGCGAGGCGGTCGCGGCCAGGCTTGCCTTGTCGACGATCGTGATCGTTCCGGAGTCGTCCGAGCGGTCCTGGCGGACGACCACGGACCCGGCCTCCCCCTCGCCGCCGAACACCCTGACCGTCACTCCTGCGCCGATGGTGGCGCTTCGGGTCGATTCGGAGAGCAGGCAAGCTTCTGTCGCAGTCGAGTCGCGCGCGGCTTCGCAGGCGCCCCCCGACACTTGGCAGACGGCGCGTTCGATCCCCTGCGAGATGGCGCCGCCGATGCCGGAGACCGCGATCGCGCCGATGATGGCGACGATCACGAGGATCATCCCGATGTACTCGGCGGAGGTCTGACCGCTCTCGGAGCGAATGCGCGGGGCAGGGGAGCGGTCCATGCGTGCGCTCATCCTCGCCCGGGCCGCAGCATCCCACAAGAGCCTGAAGGCTCATCTCGACGCAGGCCAAAAGGCCCAGGCCGGGGTCCAAAGGACCCAGACCGAGCGCTTGCGGGCAGTTTGACAAGGGAGGGTTTCGAGCAGGTGAAGACTCTTGACCGCCCTGTACCGCAAGCCGCCCGGCGGCACCGTCGAGCGCAACTCGGGCGCGGGCGCCGTGCTCGACTCGCGGGCCCTCGGCGGTTGATGGGCAGCCGCGCCGACACGAGGGCCGCGGGGCGGTGGCCTGTCTGGACGGTCCCGGCGGGCCTCATCGTCGGCGCCATCGTCGGCTCGCTCGCCGGCGTCATCCTGATCCTGCCGCTCGCGGCGATCGGCGTGGGCGACGGTGCTGAGGGCGGCATCCTGCTGCCGTTCGTGAGCATCGGCTTCGGCGTCGGCCTGCTGGGCACGATCGCGTTGCTCGTACGCTCGAGCGAGCCGCTGTCGGCACGGACGCTCGGCCTGCGCCCGGCCGCGCTCGGCCCCGCCCTGGCGTGGACCGCGACCGGCGGCGCGCTGATCGCGGCCTCCGTCTTCTGCCTGGCGCAGGTCACCGACCTGTCCGACCTCTTCGCGGTCCCCTCCGAGCTCGACGCGCGAAGCTCGGTCGCCAGGCAACTGGACCTCGGCCAGGCGCCCGACCGCGCGGACGTCGGCCTCAGCGCGTTCGCCTCCGCCCTGGGCCGGGTCGTCATACCCGCCGTGCTCGCCGAGGTCGTGCTGCGCGGCTTCGCGCTGCACACGCTCGCGCGCTGGCGCGGCGAACCGCTCGCGCTGGCCGTCACCGCCGTCCTGACGATCGCCCCCGTGGCCTTCGCGCTCGACAACCCGCGCGGCGCGGGCGCGCTGATACCGATCGCGTTGCTGCTCGGCGTCGTCCTCGGACTGTTGTACCTGCGCACCGACTCGCTGCTGCCCGGCAGCGCGCTGTCCGCCGCTGTCATGGGCGCCGGGCTCGGCGCAGCGTTCGCGTGGAGCCCGCTCGGCATTGCGCTGCTGTCGGCCGCCTGCTGCGCCGCCGCTTTGACGATCGCCACGCCGATCGCCATGCGATCGCGCGAGCGCAGCGCCTGACCCGCCCCGATCGGAGGCCGGGGCGATCTCAGGCCTGGGACCTACGCTCACTCCCCCCGGTCGTCCTGCGCGCTCGGGCGTCTGGGACCTTTGGCCCCGGTGCTTGGGCCTTCCGGGCCAGGACAAGGCGGGTCCGACGGCTCTCGTCGGACGCCGCGCGCCCCGGCGAGCATGCGGGGCGCATGCACCTGCCTTTCGCCCCGCAGGTGCGCTCCGAGCGCGGCCAGACCTCCGCCGAGTACATCGGGCTGATCCTCGTGGTCGTCGCGGTCATCAGCGCGATCGCGGCGTCGGCATCGGCGGCGCGGTCGCGGAGGGCATCGAGAACGCGATCTGCTCGGTCGCCGGCGACGGCTGCGACCAGCGTGGGGCCCGGGCGGCCTGCGGCGCACGCCCGTCGCGACGATCCGCCTGACGCGCTTGAAGCGCTGCGACGGCCGGCGCTTCTATGACGCCGCCGAGGTCACGGTCGGCGCGGGAGCGGATCGCAGCTTCGCGCGCGCGTTCATCGGCGCGCCCTGCTGACTGGGACCTTCGGACCCCGGCCTGGGTCCTTCGGTCCCGCGCAAGATGGGTCTTCGGCCTCTTGGCAGCTCGCGGCCGCACCGCGAGGATGGGCGTTCGATGGACGCTCTCCGCGCCCCGCGGCTGCGCTCAGA
>JAHWJE010000205.1 GCA_019348575.1 Actinomycetota bacterium
CTACGGCCTGTACCACGGCGACGGCGTCGCGCGCGACGACGTGCCCGACCGGATCGTCATCTACCGCGACACGCTGCGGCGCGACTTCGGCCACGACGCCGACCTGCTGCGCGACGAGGTCACGCGGACGGTGCGCCACGAGCTCGCGCATCACCTCGGCGCCGACGAGCTCGGCGTCCGCGACCTCGGGCTGTAGCCCCTGGCAGCGTCCCGGCCCCGCTCGCGCTGCCCTACGATCGCGCTGCAGATGATGATCGTGATGCAGCCGGGGGCCGAGCAGGCCGAGGTCGAGGCGGTCCGCGCCCGCCTTGAGCAGACGGGCGTGCACGTCGTCGTGATGCCCGGCGAGCTGACGACCGCGATCGGCGCGATCGGCGACCCCGAGGGCGTCGCCGAGCTGGGCCTCGAGGGGATGGCGGGCGTCGATCGCGTCGTGCCGATCTCGCGGCCGTACAAGCTCGCCTCCTCCGAGCTCAGCCACCACGCACCGTCGCGCTTCGAGATCGCAGGCCGCACGGTCGGCGGCGGCGAGACGTTCTGCATGATCGCCGGGCCGTGCACCGTCGAGTCGCGCCACCAGACGCTTGCGGTCGCCGCGGCGGTCCGCGCCGCCGGCGCCTCGATGCTGCGCGGCGGCGCGTTCAAGCCGCGCACGTCGCCGTTCGCGTTCAAGGGAATGGGGGCGGCGGCGCTCGAGATCCTGGTCGAGGCGCGCGCGCAGACGGGCCTTCCGATCGTGACGGAGCTGCTCGACGCCGCGCACGCGGCGGTGATCGAGCCGGTCGCCGACGTCGTGCAGATCGGCGCGCGCAACATGCAGAACTACGCCCTGCTCGAGGTCGCGGGGCGGCTCGGCAAGCCCGTGCTGCTCAAGCGCGGGCTGTCCTCGTCGCTCGACGAGCTGCTGATGGCCGCCGACTACATCCTGAAGGAGGGCACCGAGGAGGTGATCCTCTGCGAGCGCGGGATCCGCACCTTCGAGACCGCCACCCGCTTCACGCTGGACCTCGGCGCCGTGCCCTGGCTGAAGGTGCACACGCATCTGCCCGTCGTCGTGGACCCCAGCCACGCCGCCGGCGACCGCCGCCTCGTGCAGCCGATGTCGCGTGCGGCCGCTGCGATCGGCGCCGACGGGATCCTCGTCGAGGTCCACCAGGACCCCGAGCACGCGCGCTGCGACGGGCCGCAGTCCCTGCACGCGGCAGACTTCGGAGCCTTCGCGGCCGATGTCGCGGCGCACGCACGGCTTGGCGGCAAGCAGCTGGCATGAGCGCGAGAAACACGTGACGTGCCGCGCAGGGGCAGACGTACCCGCAGCGGGTTGCTAGGCTCGGCGGAGCCTGCGCAATCGGCCCACCCGGTTCGGCGAAGGCGACGCAGTTGGCGGTGAGACGGCAGTCGGCGGCAAACCCGTTGGGAAGGGTCGCGGCGGACCATCGCGCACACATCGTTCGTGGGCGATCGGAGCGTCGGGATGTCGTACTTGCACTGCCGTGAATGTGGCCTTCAGATCAGGATCCAGGTGTCCTTGATGCGGATCGAGAACTGCCCGCGCTGCCTTGCGCGCAGCGCCACGCTGTCGCCGCTCGTGAGGAGCCCCACGAGGATCAACCCCCTCACCGGCTGGCGACCCGAAACGGCGACGGATCGTCCGCACGATCCGCGCGACAGCCGCGCCTGACGGCGCCGCGCGCTCAGCCCAGCGTGCCACGCCGCCTGGTCTTGTAGCGGTTGACGACGTTCTCGCAGCCGCGCAGCGTCGGGCGCTTGCGCCCGGTGAAGACGGTGTCCCAGCCGGGGCCGCAGTTGATGACGCCGCGGCCGTTGGTGAGCGCGTGGACGATGTCGTTGCCGGCGCCGCCGTAGACTCGCGTGCTGCCCTTGCCGCGGATGCGGATCTCGTCGGCGCCGCCCTCGCCGCGGATGACGTTGCGGAAGGCGCCGCCCTGCAGGTAGTCGTCGCCGCCGCCGCCGAAGATCCTGTTGTAGCCGCGGCCGCCGTAGATCGTGTCGTTGCCGGCACCGCCGATCAGCACGTCGGTCGCGCGATGACCGCCTTCGGGCAGATGACGGTCGCCCCAGATGACGTCGTCGCCCCCGGCGCCGTCGAGGCGGTCCGAGCCGCGGCCGCCGAGCAGGTTGTCGTTGCGCACGCCGCCGGTCCGCTGGCCGCCGTGGTCGGCGAGGATCGCCTTGATGCCCCTGCTGGGGTCGATCACGGGCGCGGCCTCGACGACGCGCTCGCAGTTGCGGATGCGGCCCGCGCGCAGGTCCTGCGCGTTGGACACGCCGCCGCGCATCTTGTAGGGGTTGATGACGATCGTGTCGGCGCCGGGGCCGCAGTCGACGGTCCCGCTGCCCGTCCCGTTGTTGACGTAGACGGTGTCGTTGCCGTCGCCCGCCGTGATGTCATCCGAGCCCGAGTCGGAGTAGACGACGTCGTCGCCGGCGCCGCTGTCGATCGTGTCCGCGGCGCCGCCGCCGTGGATCAGGTCGTCGCCGTCGCCGCTCGTGATCGTGTCCGGCGAGGCCTCGCCGGCGAGCACGTCGTTGCCAAAGCCGCCGTCGAGGACGTCGGCGCCGTAGCCGCCGAAGAGGTGGTCGCCGCCGCTGCCGCCGTAGAGGAAGTCGCCGCCCGAGCCGCCCTTGAGCAGGTCGTCGCCGTCGTTGCCGAAGGCCCTGTCGGGACCGGTGCCGCCGTCGAGACGGTCGGGGCCGGGGCCGCCGATCAGCCGGTCGGGGCCCTCCATCCCGAGCAGCGCGCCGCCGGAGACGCGCGTCACGGTCAGGCGGTCGCCGCCCGGCAGGCCGATCAGCGACGGCAGCGGACCCGACGGAAGCTGGACGATCGCGGGCGCGTTGGGCAGCCCGGGCACGGAGACGATGTTCGAGATCGTCGGCAGGCCCGGGACGAGCGGGGTCGCGGGCAGCTCGAGCGCCTGGGCGGGCGCCGCAACGGTGAACGCGAGCGCTGATGCGATCGCTGCGCGGTGAAGAAGACGTGGGAGATCCGGTGCCATGCAGGGCTCATCGGTGCCTCGCGCATCCGTCCGCAGCTTCTGGCCGTGGGCGCGGACGGATGGTCGAACCTGACGCCGCGTCCAATTCCTTCAGCGACCGCACGCGTTCATCTGCGAGAATGAGCGCAGGAAGGCTCCGGCGAGTGCGACGCCGGTGTGAGAGACACCCCCGTGGAGTGCGACCGCCGGGGGCACAACCGACCAGTCAAGGAGCACCACATGCCCGAAGCAGTGATCGTGGACGCCGTCCGCACCCCGATCGGCCGCGCGTTCAAGGGCTCGCTCGTGGGAGTCCGCGCCGACGAGCTCGCCGCCACTCCGCTGCGCGCCCTCATCGAGCGCAATCCCGGCGTCGACTTCGGCCAGACCGATGACGTCATGATGGGCGCCGCCTCGGCCGTCGGCGAGCAGGCCTACAACATCGGCCGCAACGCCTCGCTGATCGCCGGCATCGACCACCACGTCCCGGCCTGCACCGTCAACCGCTTCTGCGCCTCGTCGCTGCAGACGCTGCGCATGGCCTTCCACGCGATCAGGGCCGGCGAGGGCGAGCAGTACGTCGCGGCGGGCGTCGAGGCCGTCTCGCGCGCGGGGCTGGGCGCGGGCATTCCCGACGAGGCCAAGCACCCCCAGCTCGACGGCTCGGAGGGTTCGGCGTACGACGTCTACATCCCGATGGGCCTGACCGCCGAGAAGGTCGCCGCGCGCTGCAAGGTCAGCCGCGAGGCGCAGGACGAGTGGGCGCTGATCTCGCAGACGCGCGCCGTCGCCGCCCAGCAGTCCGGCCACTTCGACAAGGAGATCGTCGCGGTCGCGCTGCCCGACGGCGGCGAGCTGACCAGGGACGACGGGCCGCGGCCGAACACGACGCTCGAGAAGCTCGCCGCGCTGAACCCCGTCTTCGATCCCGAGAACGGGACGGTCACGGCCGGCAACGCCTGCCCGCTGAACGACGGCGCCGCCGCCGTGCTCGTGATGTCCGACTCCAGGGCGCGGTCGCTGGGCCTCAGCCCGCGCGCGCGGATCGTCGCCTCGACCGTCGCCGCCGTCCGCCCGGAGATCATGGGCCTCGGCCCGATCCCGGCGATCCGGGCCCTGCTCGAGCAGACCGGCATGTCGATCGACGACATCGACATCGTCGAGATCAACGAGGCCTTCGCGGCGCAGATCGTCCCGTGCCGCGACGAGCTCGGGATCGACGAGGACAAGCTCAACCCGTTCGGCGGCGCGATCGCGCTCGGTCACCCGTTCGGGATGACGGGCGCGCGCATCATGACGACGCTGCTCAACGGGCTCGACGCGGC
>JAHWJE010000206.1 GCA_019348575.1 Actinomycetota bacterium
CTGCTCGTCGCCCGCGTCATCTTTCGAGGCGCCGATCGAAACCACCAGCAACGCGGACGCGAAAATCGTGGCGAATGCCCTCATTTCATTCACTCCTGCTCAATCGTGAAAACGGTGTGACTAAAACGGCGGCGGCGCCTCGTGCGGCTTCTCCGGCTGCGGCTTCGCACCGGTGCCACCCGACGGGGCGCCGCCCGACGGCGCCGCGCCGGCGTAGGCGATGATCCGCCGCATGACCTCCGTCGCCGACTTCGGGTCGTACCCGATGACGCCGTCCACCGGCTGGCCCACCAGCCCGGTCGACAAGTCCTCCCGGCTGAACAGCACCGCCAGCCGCTTCTTCAGCGCGATCCCGCGCACCTGCGGCGTCTTGATCCGCGCGCCCAGCTTCTGGCGGGCGAACGCCCGGTACGACACGCGGGACAACTTCGACGCGGGCAGCGCGTACATCGCGTGGTCGGGCTTGAGCGGCTGCAGGAGCTGCTTGGAGTCGCCCGGGAACATCGCCAGCAGCTCGGCCTCGGCCGCGTCGGCGAGACCGGCGACGTCGTCGACGGCGACGGGCAGCAACCGCGCGTCCGCGCCGATGCCCGGATTGCCGGGCGCGCAGAGCAGCTCGGGCGCCGCGGCGGACCGCTTGAGCGCGCGCACGAGCGCGTGCTCGCGCCCGCCTGCGCCGACGACGAGGATCTTGGGAGTGCCAGCGGCCACGGCGCCGCTACCGTAGCGTCAGCGGATCAGATCGACGCGATGAAGTCGTCGATCGGGATCGCCGGCAGCGTCTCGTAGTGCGCGGTGCCGCGCGAGCCGAGCTCGAGCGACACGCGCGCCATCGTCAGCTCGTCGGGAGCCTCGACGATGCTCACGAAGTCAAAGCGCCCGAGCGTGCTCCACTGCGCCTTGACGGTTGCGCCCAGCTGCTCGACCTCGCGGTTGACCTCCTTGATGCGCTGCGGGTTGTTCTTGACCGTCTGCACGCCGTCCGGCGTCAAGGTCGCAAACATGAGGTACGTCGGCATGGCGCCTCCATCGGGTGGCGAGCGGGCTTGTGCTCCCGTTGTATCCGATCGCCGCCAGGGGCGCGAACCGACCCCGCCATCCGCTACCTTCGCTGGCGATGCAGCGGCGTTCGATCCTCGCTCTTTTGACCTTCGCGCTGACGGTGGCCGGCGCGCCCGCGGCGGGCGCCGCGACGATCCGGACCGACACGCGCTGCTATCAGGAGCAGCAGGAGGTCGTGCTGCGCGGCAGCGGCTTCACCCCGCTGGCGACGGTCAACGTCGCGCGCAACGGCAAGCTGTTCGCGAGCGCGCAGGCGGATGTCAACGGGGCGTTCGCGGGCAAGTTCGCGACGCCGGTCATGCCCGACGAGGTGCGCGAGCGGCTCTACGAGCTCAGCGCGAGCGACACGATCAACACGGCGAGGACGACGTATCGCGCGACGAAGGTCTTCGCCAACTTCAAGCCCGACCGCGGCAACCCCGCGACGCTCCGGGTGCGCTTCACGGTCTTCGGCTTCGGCCTCGTCCGGCGCCGCTCGTCGGTCTACCTGCACTACGTCGATCCGGACGGCGACGCGCGGCGCAGCGTGCGCCTCGGCACCGCGAAAGGCGTCTGCGGCAGGATCGGCCGCACCAGGATGCGCCGGCTGTTCCCATTCAGGGCCGAACGCGGCACATGGATCCTGCAGTTCGACACGCGCAGGAAGTACGAGCGCGCGACGAGCAGGCGGCGCACGCCGTGGGTCCGCAAGCCGGTCCGCATCAGCTGAGCCTGCCGCACTTACACTAGGTGCGTGAGCGTTGGCACGGGGAGCCTCGTCGGTCGTGATCGCGAGCTGTCCGAGCTGCGCCTGGGGCTCGAAAACACGCTCGCCGGCCGCGGGCGCCTGTTCATGGTCGCCGGCGACCCCGGCGTCGGCAAGACCGCGCTCGCCGACGCGATCGGCGCGGAAGCCGTCGCCGCCGGCGCGACCGTCCTGTGGGGCCGTGCCTGGGAGGGCGGCGGCGCGCCCTCGTACTGGCCGTGGCTGCGGATCCTGCGCCGGCTGGCGACCGAGCGCGACGTCGGCGAGGCGCTCGCCGCCGGGGGTCGTGAGCTCGAAGTCCAGCTCGAGCAGCGGGATCAGGACGAAGCGGCGCGCGAGCACCTGCTCGTGCGGCAGCGTCAGGCGCTCGGAGCTGTGCTCGACGTCGCCGAGCAGCAGCAGGTCGACGTCGATCGGGCGCGGGCCGTGGCGCGGGCCGCCCGCCTGCCGGCCGAGCTCGCGCTCGACGGCCTTGCAGGCGTCCAGCAACGCCTCGGGTTCGAGCTCGGTCTGCACCCGGATGCAGGCGTTGAGGAACTGCGGCTGCTCGCGGATCTCCCCGACGGGATCGGTGTCGTACGTCGACGAGCTGGCCAGCACCGCCACGCCGTGGCCCGGCAGCGCGTCGACGGCGGCCTGCAGGTTGGCCCGCCGGTCGCCGACGTTGCACCCGAGCCCGAGATAGCCGATCTGCATCCGCGCCAGTCTGACGAGGCGGCGCGGCGCGGCGCCCTGCGAGGACGCAGGCGCCGGCGAGCGTCAGTCCTCCTCGTCGAGCTCGCGCCAGACCTCCACCGACACATCCTCGACGGGCAGCGGGATCGGGGGCTCCGGCTTGGAGGCCTTCACCGACACCACCTGCGCGTCGAAGTCCCGCAGCAGCCGATCCGCGACCGCCGCGCACAGCCGCTCGAGCGTCTTGTCCGAGCGCTGCGTCGCGACGAGCGCGGCGACCTCGCAGACGCGCGCGTAGTCGACCGTGTCCTCCAGGCGGTCGGTGACCGTCGCGTCGGCCTCGCCGAGCTCGAGCCGGATGTCGAGGATCAGCCGCTGGCCGACCTCGCGCTCGGCGGCGGTGACCCCGTGGTGCGTGTAGAGCGACAGGCCGTTGACCTCCAGCGTCACGGCCGTCTGGACGTCGGTCTCCTCGTCGTCGAAGTCGCCGTCGAGGCCGTCGTCTTCGAGGTCGTCGTCGCCGGGGCCCATCGCCCGCGCAACGTAGCAGCCGCCACGAGCAGGGCATCGTGCGCCGGCGCGACGTCGTGGACGCGAAACACGCGCGCGCCGCGCGCGAGCGCGAGCACGTTGGTCGCGATCGTGCCCGCCACGCGATCGCCCGCGTCGCGGCCGGTGATCGCGCCCAGAAACGACTTGCGCGACGTGCCGACGACGACCGGCCGGCCGAGCGCGACGACCTCGTCGAGGCGCGCGAGCAGCTCGAGGTTGTGGTCGATCGTCTTGCCGAAGCCGATCCCGGGATCGAGCCAGATCCGGTGCTCGGCGATGCCCGCCCGCACGGCGAACGCGAGCCGCTCGGCGAGGAACGCCTTCACGTCGTCGACGACGTCGTCGTAGCGCGGGTCGCGCTGCATCGTGCGCGGCTCGCCGAGCATGTGCATCAGGCAGACGTCGCAGTCGCGCTGTGCGATCAGCGCCGCCATCGCAGCGTCCCCCCGCAGGGCGGTGACGTCGTTGACGATCGTCGCGCCGGCGTCGAGCGCGGCGCCCGCGACGGCCGCCTTGGAGGTGTCGATCGACAGTCGCGCGCGCACGCCCGCGAGGCCCTCGAGCACGGGGACGACGCGGCGCAGCTCCTCGCCCTCGGCGACCGGCTCGGCGCCCGGGCGCGTGGACTCGCCGCCGATGTCGAGGATCGCCGCGCCCTGGGCGACGAGCGCGCCGCCGTGCGCGATCGCGGCGGCCGGGTCGAGCCATTCGCCGCCGTCTGAGAAGGAGTCCGGGGTGACGTTGACGACCCCCATGACGATCGGCTCGGGGACGTCCGCGCGCATGCGCGACGAAGGCTACGTCGTCGGAGGGCGCAGCCGGTGCTACGTCAGCTCGGGCCTGCGCGGCTCGTCGGCGCGCGCCTCGACGCCGCCACCGGCAAGGCCGGGACGCGGCAGGGTGCGCGGGGCCTTCTGGCCCGGCTTGTCGGCCGGCGTCGGCGGCGACGGCACCTGGGGCGCCTCCTCGGGGAAGACCTCGTCCTCGGTCTTGCCGTCGATCAGCGCCTCGAACTCGGCCTTCTCGATCGTCTCGCGGCGGACGAGGATCTCCGAGATCATCTCGAGCGACTCGCGGTGCTCGGTGAGGATGTCGCGGGCGCGCTGGTGCGCGCCCTCGACGACGCGGCGGATCTCGTCGTCGATCTCGCGCGCGATCTCGTCGGAGTAGTCGGGCTCGGACGACATGTCGCGGCCGAGGAACGGCTGCGAGTGGTCGTGGCCGAAGACGCGCGGCCCGAGGCGTTCGCTCATCCCGTAGCGCATGACCATCGCCTTCGCGGTGGCCG
>JAHWJE010000207.1 GCA_019348575.1 Actinomycetota bacterium
CGCCGGCCGCCTGAAACGCCGCCGTCGGCTGATCGACCAGCCCGGCGGCCGCGGCGCTGTCGCTGCCGGCGTCGCTGTCCATGCTGTCCCCGCCGGTCGCGGCCGCAGGGCGATGGCCGCTGCCGTTCGTCGCGGCGACGGGCGGCTCTGGGTGGGTCGCGGGCGCCGCGGAGGCCATCGCCGCGACGATCGTGGCGGCCGTCACCAGATCGATCGAGGAGTCCGGCGGGTCGCGATAGGCGCGCTCGGCGGCATGGAAGCGCGCCACGGGGGCGCGGCAGCCCGAGCAGCTCTCGAGATGCTGCTCGAGGACCTCGCGGTCTGCGACCGAGAGCGTCTTCTCGGCGCGCGCCGCGAGCAGCAACGGCACGACGGCGCAGACGCCCAGCTGATCGTGCGGAGCCCGCCGTGCGGCGGCTCGGCGGACGGCGCTGACCAGCAGCGCCTCGGGGTTGAGGCCGGTCAGGTCGGGCGTCGCGATGACCGCCGCCCGAAAGGCCGCGAATGCGTCCGCTGCGGCTGCGGCCGCGTCGGCGTCGCCCGCGACGTGGCGGCAGTACGCCAGGACCGACGGGCCGCGCGCGGCGCACAGCCCTGCAAGCGCGGCGGGGTCGCCGTCGCGCACGCCGGAGGGGGTCACTGCGGCGGGCATCGCCCGTCAGGCTACCGCGGGTCAGCGACGACACAGCGCACCAGATCCTGCCGGCGGCGGAGCCTCTACAGTCGGCGGACATGTCCCGCCAGACAGGTCGCGCCGCGAGCCCGAGGGCGGCGAGAACCGGGCCTCGGCGCCGCTGAAGCCCGGCTCGCGATGCGCCTGCTGTTCGTCCTGGATCACTGGCCCGAGCTGTCGGAGACGTTCGTCGTCAACGAGCTACAGGCGCTGCGCCGGCTCGGGCACGAGGTCCGCGTGCAGGCGACCCAGCGCGCGGCGCGCGCGAATCCGGAGGCCCCGGCCGACGTCGACGTCCACGTGCTCGGCGATGACGACCGGCGGCGCGCGCTGCGCGATCTGCTCTGGCTTCTGCGGCGCCGGCCGCTGGCATGCGCGCGCGACGCCGTCGGGCGCCGGCGCTGGAGGCGCGAGGAGTGGCCGCGGCCGCTGCGCGCGCTCGCGCCGGCGGCGCGGGCGATCGTCGAGCGCGGCGACGAGCACCTGCACGCGCACTTCGCGGGCGGCGCGGCGCTGGACGCCATGCGCCTCGCGGCGCTCACCGGCCGCTGCTTCAGCGTCACCGCGCACGCCTACGACATCTTCCTGACGCCGCGCAACCTGCGCGAGAAGCTGGTCCGCGCCGACGCCGTCTTCACCGGCTGTGAGTACAACCTGCGCCACCTGCGCGATGTCGCACCCGAGGCGAACCTGCACAAGGTCGTCATGGGCGTCGACGCCCGGGCGTTTCGCCGCCGCAGCCCGCTGCCGGGCGGTCGCGCGGTCCTCGCCGTCGGCCGGCTCGTCGAGAAGAAGGGCTTCGGCGTGCTGATCGACGCGGTCGCGCGGCTGCCCGGCGTGCGGCTGGAGATCATCGGCGAAGGGCCGCTGCGCGCGGCACTGCAGGAGCAGGCGGAGCGGGTGGGGGTGCGCGACCGCGTCCAGTTCGCCGGCAGCCTGTCGCCGGCGGGCGTGCGGGCGGCGCTCGAGGCGGCGGATGTGCTCGCGATGCCCTGCGTCGTCGCGCGCGACGGCGACCGCGACTCGATGCCGGTGGTCGTCAAGGAGGCGATGGCGATGGAGCTGCTCGTCGTCGGCAGCGACGAGGTCGGGCTGCCCGAGTGCGTTCTGGCGCCATGGGGGGTCCTGTCCGCGCCGGGCGACAGCGAGGCGCTGGCGGGGGCGCTGCGCGAGGTGCTCGCCCTGGCGCCCGCGGAGCGGGCCCGGGCCGGTCGCGCAGCGCGGGAGTGGGTGAAGTCGCACGCCGACGTCGACGGCGAGACGGCGCGGATGGCCGCGATCCTGCAGACGCTCGGCTCGTAGCGGGAGCGTCGACGAGGGGCCGTACGCTTGCGAGATGGTGCTCGCGCACGCGGTCGGCTCGGCGGAGTTCTACTGGGCGATCGTCGCCGAGCTGTCGCTGGTGGTCTGGACGGCTCTGCTGTTCCTGGCGCCGCCCGGCCAGGCCGACCGCCGGCGCTTCCGGTTGACGGCTCTGGGCGCCGCCGTGCTCGCTTCCTTGATCACGCTCGCGGGCAAGACGGTGGAGGTGTGGCCCGGCAACCCGCTCTTCCCGAGCGGGCACACGGCATACGTCGTGGCGATCGCCGTCTTCCTCGTGGCCCGCGACCGGCGGTGGCTGAAGGCGGTCATCCCGCTTGCCTGCCTGATGGCCGTCGCTCTCGTCGCCGCCAACTACCACGTGCCCGCCGACATCGCGGGGGGCGCCGCCGTGGGCCTGGCGGTCGGCGCGAGCCTCGTCACATGGCTGCAGCGCTCAGCGGATGCGGGCGCAGCGCATGAGCGTGCAGCGTCGCCTCGCGTGAGCGGACGCGCGCCTCGCCTCTAGAGTGACGGGCGTCCGCGCGCGACCTCGTGCCGCGCGGCGGTGCTCGTCGGGACCGACCCACCGAGCTACCGGGGGGCGGGCGGGACGAGCACGCGCAGCCGTTCGGTCAGCGCGATCGTGCGCCAGCCGGCGTTCATCGCCCATCTCTGCTCGGGCGTCGGCTGAGGCGGGTAGAAGCCGCGGCCGACGACGAGCACGTCGTAGTCGCCGCGCCGCAGCGCCGCCTGGAAGCTGCGCTCGTCCTCCCATGGCGTGAGGAAGCCGTCGACGAAGCGGCCCATGAAGTCGACCTCGTTGTCGATCCTCGTCCCGAACGCGGGCCAGATCGGCGACAGGCCGGCGACCGTCCAGTCCGCCGCCAGCGCGACGCGCTGGCCGCCCGGCGCGGCGCTGAGCATCGCGTCGACGCCGGGGTCGATGTTGCGGTAGCGCCCGTCGTTGATGCGGTCCTGCATCCGATGGGCCGCCGCCAGCCCGACGAGCAGCGACGCGACCGCGGCACCCGCGAGCACGACGCGCCGGTCGCGCAGCCGCCACAGCACCCAGGCGGCACCCGCGAGTGCGGCCAGCCCGATCACCGCGAGCGCGAGGTCGCGCAGCTGCACCTCGTATCCGTACCAGGCGCCGAACAGCGCCCCGATGGCGAGCGCGGCCTCCAGCGCGAGCGCCGCCGCCCGCGGCAGCCGCCCCGCCGCCCACGCGAGCACCGGCACCGCGAGCAGCAGGGCCGGGACCGCGTAGCGCGTGTTGGAGTTCGCCAGCGACGGGTCGCCGCGCAGCCCGAGCGCGGTCGCCGGCGTGACGGTGTAGAGCAGCCCGAGCACGACCGCTCCCACCGACAGCAGGACGATCCGGCGGTCCGGGGCGCGGCCCTGGCGCCGGGCGAGCAGGACCGCGACGACGAGCCCGACGGCGCAGACCGCGGGGAGGCTGCCGAGCCCCTCGACGATCTCGCCGGCGAGCTGGCGCAGCACCTCGGGGTCCCCGGCGTAGTCGGCGATCTTCCAGCCGGCCTGGTCGCGGATGACGTCGGGCGGCGCGTCGAAGATCGTGATGCCAAACGGCTTGACCTGGAGCGGGAACACCGGGTTGCCCGACAGCGCGAGGTTGCGCACGAGCCACAGCGCCGTGCCGAGGAAGGCCAGGCCGCCGACGAGCAGGCCGTCGCCGAGCGCCCGCGCCAGCGCGCCCGGTTCGCCGGCGCGCCGGGCGGCGAGCAGCCGCCCGACGAGCCAGATCGCGATCAGGACGGGAACCGAGCTGACGCCGTACCACTTCGTCCCGCAGGCGATCGCCAGCGCGACGCCCGCGACGACGAGGTCCGAGCGGCGGCGCGTGCGCGCGTGGCGCAAGAGGAACAGCACGCCGCAGGCGTACGTCGCCCACATGAGCGAGTCCGGCAGCGCGCGCGGGATCGTCGCCAGCCCGACGACCGGCATCGACACGACCGCCGCCGCTGCGAGGACCGACGCCGCCCGCGCCGCGCCCAGCTCGCGCGCCACCGCGAACACGGCGACCGCGAGCGCCACGAGGTAGAAGGTGATCGGCAGGCGGACGAGGAAGTCGTTGTGCCACGGCAGCACCGTGCTGAGCAGCACGACGTCGCCGTTGTGCGGGTAGTTGCCCTGCGCGAGCAGCGGGACGAACTGGTCGATCTGCCAGACGCTGCCGGTCTGGATCCAGCGCGCCACGTTGGGCAGGTGAAACGTGAGCGGGTCCACGCCGATCAGCTCGTCGCCGGCCCAGCGGCCGAGGTCGGCCAGCGCGGCCGCCGCGGCGAACGCGCCCGCGCCCGCCGCGAGCGCCCACGAGACG
>JAHWJE010000208.1 GCA_019348575.1 Actinomycetota bacterium
GCCAGACGCCGGATTGGTCCCACCGGCAGTCAGTACGAACGTCCAGCTCGGGCTACAAGTCCAGTCAGAAGTTGCGAAGGGCGCCGTCACCGCGGCGCCCTTCGTGTGTCTGGGGTCAGGCAGCTTCAGGCAGCCACTGCTTCCACGCCGGCGGGATCGTCGGGCTCGCGACGTGGATGAAGACCTGCGGATGGGGCACGCGCGGCGGGTGGCGCGGGTGCATGCCGATCTTCTGGGGCAGCGCGTCGCCCTTGCGGCGGTTGCAGGGCGCGCACGAGGCGACGATGTTGTCCCACGTCGAGCCGCCGCCCTTGGAGCGCGGGATGACGTGGTCGACCGTGAGGTTCGCGCGCGACCCGCAGTACTGGCACGTCCAGCCGTCGCGGGCGAAGACGGCGCGGCGGGTGATCTTGCGCCGGTGGGTGTCGCGCGGGACCTTGACGTACGTGACGAGACGGATGACGACCGGGCGCGGCAACGTCGCGCTCTCCGAGCGCAGCTCGAACTTCGAGTGCTCGACGATCTCCGCCTTCTCCTTGAGCAGCAGCACCGCCGCGCGCCGAACGGTGCAGACGTTGATCGGCTCGTATGTGGCGTTCAGGACGAGCACACGACCAGCCTCACGTCCGCGCCGCCGGTGCTCCGGATGCGGCGCGAACCCCCCTGGGCCTGGTGGCGTGGGCTGGGTCGCCATAGATCGCGCGAAATTCTAATCAGGCGGCGCGGCGGCTGGGTACGTTCCCAGGATCCGGACCTGCTCGCAGTGCTTGCGCAGCCCGTCGACGGCCTCCGCGACGGAGGCGTCGGCGGCGGCGCCCTGGCAGTCGACGAAGAAGCGGTAGTGGCCGAGGCGGCCGCGCAGCGGGCGCGACTCGATCTTCGTGAGGTTCACGCCGCGGAAGGCGAACTCCGACAGGCAGCGCACGAGCCAGCCCGGGCTGTCGTCGCCCGGGCCCCAGAACGACAGCGACGTCTTCGCGGGCATGAAGTCCGCCGGCACCGCGGCCTCGGCCTGGCGCGCGAGCCACACGAAGCGCGTCGCGTTGCCGGGCTCGTCCTCGACGCCCTGCGCGAGCACGGTCGCGCCGTAGAGCTCGGCCGCGCGCAGCGTGGCCAGCGCCGCCCACGGCGCGTGCTGGCGCACGACGATCTGCGCTGCCTGCGCCGTCGACGACGTCGGCTCGACGGCGGCGCCGGGCAGGTTGTCGCGCAGGTAGCGCGCGCACTGCGAGATCGCCTGCGGGTGTGAGAGCACGCGCTCGATCGCGCCGAGCTCCAGCGCCGAGCCGGCGATCAGGTGCTGCGAGACGGCGAGTACGAGCTCGCCGACGATCGTGACGTCGTTGCCGTCGTCGGCGAGCGTGTCGAGCGTGATGGCGATCGGCCCCTCGACGGAGTTCTCGATCGGCACGATCGCCCGGTCGACGGCGCCGCCGTGAACGGCGAGGATCGTGTCGCGAACGGTCGGCAGGCCGACGAGCTCGGCCCCGGCCGCGTCCGGCGCGGTGCGCGCGGCCTCCTCCGAGAACGTGCCGGCGGGCCCGAGGTACCCAAGCCGCATCAGGACGTCATCGCGAGCCGCAGCGCTTCCTCTTCCTCGGGCGACAGCTTGAGCTCGCCCTTGCCCTCGGAGACCTGCTTGGCGTACAGACGGGCCTCGTCACGGTGGTGGATCGCCGACAGCACGACGCCCGAGCGCGAGCTGTCCAGCAGCGCGATCGAGGTCGACTGCCGACCGGACATCTCGTTGTAGGCGTCGTAGCGGATCAGGCCGCAGTGCGAGATCGCGCCGTCGAGCCGTTCCTCGGCGACGCTCATGCGCCGGTCGAGCCGCTCGGCGACGTCCGTCACGTAGTCGTGCAGCGTCTTGAAGCCGGCGTCCAGCGCCGCGGCATGGCCGACGAGGTCGGTGCTGTCGCGCTCGCCCATGACCACGCGCTGGTCGGCGCGCAGGCGTCGCAACTGGCGGTACAGGATGACGACGGCGACGATCGCGACGACGGCGACCGCGGCGGCGGCCAGCGCGACGATGCCCACCGTGGAGCTCAACTCGGCACCCATGCGCGCCAAACGGTAGCGCGGGGATCAGCTGCGAACGAAGAGCGCCGGGTAGCTGGCGCTGTTGTTCTGCGTGTTCTTCTCGCCAGCGACCGGCAGCACCTCGACGGTGATCGTCACCGGCTGCCCGATCGGCGGCGCCTCGCCGAGCGGCACGGCGACCGTCGTCTCGGTCTTGGGCATCGTCTGATCGATCACCTTCTGGGCCGTGATCGGGTCGCCGGCGCCGCGGATCCGCACGCGCACGCGCACGTCGGTCTCGGCGTTGTCGCCCTGGTTTGCGACCTTCACGTTGAACGCCACGTCGGAGGAGGCGGGGATCCTGTTGGCCTGCCCCGGTTGCAGCGTGACGTCGCCGACGCTGACGCCGAGCAGCCCGTGGCCGTGCAGCCCCGGAGCGGGCTCGGTCGTGCCGGCGTCGCCGGCGCCCCGGCCGGCCTGCGAGTTGATCCGCCGCGCGACCGTCGACGGCTGCAGCCAGCCGTAGTTCTGCACGAAGCTCGCGTTCTGGATGGTCTGGCCGCCGATCTCGTGCTCGTCGAGCACCTCCTTGATGAGCGGGGCCGCGCGGCGGTTGTAGACGACGTTGGCGGCATCGAAGGCCTGGATCTCCCCGGCGATCGCGCGGACGGCCGGGACGGCGGTCGCCGAATCGGTCGAGAGCGCGGCCGGCAGCTTCTCGGCGACCTTGCCCATCGCCTCCTCCAGCAGCGACAGCGACAGCAGCACGTTGCGGTGCGCCGGGCGCATCTCGTCGGGCACGTCGATGCGCTCGGCGCGCCTCGTCAGCGCCTGCGCGCGGAAACGCAGCTGGTTGATCTCCGATTGCACGTCGGTCGACGCCTCCGCCTGCCCGCCCGCGCTGAGCGTGTCGTAGAAGGCGTCCGCGTTGGCGTCTGCGTCGCGGATGAGCGTCGACACCGCGCGGTTGTAGTCCTTCAGCGCCTGCTCCTGGCGGCTGTTGAGGCAGCCGTTGACGGCGAAGACGAGCGCCACGAGGACGAGAACGCCGATCGCCAGCGCCGCTGCGCGACGCACCATGAGCTGCTGGGGGTCAGACGGCGGGCCGAGCGGCGCAGGTGCCGGGTTGCGCGGGCGCGTGCGGGTGGTGCGGGGCTCGTCGTCGTCGAAAAAGGACAGGGGGTCCGCTCCTTGCCGGAAGCTGGCGGAACGCTCAGTATGCCGCGCGCGCCGCGCGCGGGCTCCGTTGCAACTTTCGCGCCGCCGGCCGGTTTCCTCCCTGCATAGGCAAGGAAGCGACGACCACCACGCCGAACTCAGAGCCGGTGTCCCACGCGCGCAGCCCCGCCGCGGCCCTCCCGGGTCAGCTCGTCCTCGGCCGCTACCGGCTCGGCGCGCGGCTGGGCGCCGGCGGCATGGGCGTCGTCTACCGCGCGCGCGACGAGCGCCTCGAGCGCGACGTCGCCGTCAAGCGGATCGCGGTCGAGCACGACCCCGACGGGCGCGGCGAGCGCGAGGCGCTCGCCGCCGCGCGGCTCTCGCACGCGGGCATCGTCAGGCTCTACGAATCCGGACGCGACGAGGACGCCGTCTACCTCGTGTCCGAGCTCGTCGACGGCCCCACGCTCGCCGAGCTGCTGCGCGCCGGCGCCCTGTCTGACCGCGACGTGCTGCTGCTGGGCGCGACGCTGTGCGGCGCGCTCGCGCACGCGCACGCGCGCGGCGTGATCCACCGCGACGTCAAGCCCTCGAACATCATCTGCCCCGACCTCGACGGCGGCCTGCCGACCGCCAAGCTCACCGACTTCGGGATCGCGCGGATGGCCGACCACGACGTCCTGACGCGCACGGGCGACATCATCGGCACGCTCGCCTACATGGCCCCCGAGCAGTCGCGCGGGGAGAAGATCAGCGGCGCCGCCGACGTGTACGCGCTCGGCGTGGTGCTCTACGAGGGGCTCGCGGGCGTCAACCCGGTGCGCGCCGGCAATCCCGCCGCCACCGCACGGCGAGTCGGGCTGCGGCTGCCGCCGCTGCGCAGCGTGCGCCGCGACCTGCCGCCCGAGCTGTGCCGCGCGATCGACGCCGCGGTCGCGGTCGAGCCGTCGGCCCGTCCCGGTCTCGGCGCGCTGCGGCGGGCGCTGGAGGACGCCGCCGGCGCGGTGGGCGACGTGCGCGGTCCGATCGCGGCCGGCGCGCTCGACACGATCGCGCTGCCCGCGCCGCTGACGCGAACGCTCACGCGCCGCCAGGCGCTGCGCGAGCCGCGCCCGGCGCGCCGGCC
>JAHWJE010000209.1 GCA_019348575.1 Actinomycetota bacterium
GAGACCGCCATCAGCGCGAGCCCGAGCAGCACCGTCGCGCGCCCGCCGATCCGGGCCGCCAGCCAGCCGCCGGGGATCGCGGCGATCAGCGTGCCGGCCGGGAAGGCGGCGCCCAGCACGCCCGCCTCCGCCTTGCTCAGCGACAGGTCCTCGGCGTAGCCCGGCAGCAGCGGCGTGATCGCCGAGTACGCCGCCATGTCGACGAACAGCGTCGCGCCGACGAGGTAGAGCAGATGCGCAAGGTCGTGAAGACGCTCTCGATGGGCGTCGAACTCCCCCTGGTGATCGACTCGACCGAGGCCGACGTGATCAAGGCCGCGCTGGAGGTCTGCCCCGGCCGCGCGATCGTCAACTCGATCAACCTCGAGGCCGGCCGCGACAAGCTCGACCGCGTCGTGCCGATCGCCCTCGCCCACGGCGCCTGCCTGATCGCGCTGACGATCGACGAGATCGGGATGGCGAAGACCGCCGAGCGCAAGCTCGAGATCGCCAGGCGCCTGAAGGAGCTGTGCTGCGACGAGCACGGCCTGGACCCCGAGGCGCTGATCTTCGACTGCCTGACGTTCACGCTGACGACCGGCGACGAGGAGTGGCGCCCGTCGGCGATCGAGACGATCGAGGGCATCCGCGCGATCAAGGAGCACATCCCGATGGTCAAGACGTCGCTCGGCGTCTCCAACGTCTCCTTCGGCGTCTCGCCGCGGGCGCGGGCGGTGCTCAACTCGGTCTTCCTGCACCACTGCGTCGAGGCCGGCCTGGACCTCGCGATGGTCAACCCGAACCACATCACGCCGTACGGGGAGATCGGCGAGCAGGAGCGCAAGCTCGCCGACGACCTCGTCTTCAACCGCCGCGAGGACGCGCTCGAGGTGTTCATCGCGCACTTCGAGTCCCAGACCGAGCAGGCCGAGGACGAGAAGGCCGATCCGACCGAGGGGATGGAGCCCGAGGAGGCGCTGCACTTCCACATCCTGCGCCGCAAGAAGGAGGGCGTCGAGGACTGGATCGACCGGTGCGTGGAGAAGATCGGCGCGGTCCGCACGCTCAACGAGGTGCTGCTGCCCGCGATGAAGGAGGTCGGCGACAAGTTCGGCGCGGGCGAGCTGATCCTGCCCTTCGTCCTGCAGTCGGCGACGGTCATGAAGCGCGCCGTCGCGCAGCTGGAGAACTACCTCGACAAGGTCGAGGGCTACACGAAGGGCACCGTCGTCCTGGCGACCGTCTTCGGCGACGTCCACGACATCGGCAAGTCGCTCGTCAACACGATCCTGACCAACAACGGCTACACGGTCGTCGACCTCGGCAAGCAGGTGCCGATCTCGTCGATCCTCGAGGCCGCCCAGGAGCACGATGCGACCGCGATCGGCCTCAGCGCGCTGCTCGTCTCGACGTCCAAGCAGATGCCGCTGTGCATCGAGGAGCTGCACTCCAAGGGCCTGGAGTACCCGGTGCTGATCGGCGGCGCAGCGATCAACCGCGACTTCGGGCTGCGCGCGCTGTACCCGTACAGGCGCGAGTCCGACGAGATCTACGAGCCGGGCGTCTTCTACTGCAAGGACGCCTTCGAGGGGCTCGGCAAGATGGACCAGCTGATCGTGCCCGAGGACCGGGCGGCGCTGCTGGCCAAGACGCGCGAGGCGGCCGAGCACTTCCGCAAGTACGGCAAGGACCCGCCGCCGCTGATCACCGACGACGACTCGGTCCGCTCCGCCGCGCGCACCGACGTCCCGATCCCCGCGCCGCCGTTCTGGGGCGCGCGCGAGATCGAGGTGCCGCTGGACGAGATCTTCCCGCACCTCGACACGCATGTCCTGTTCAAGCTGCACTGGGGCGGGCGCGGCGTGAAGGGAGAGGCCTGGCGCAGGCTCGTCGGCGAGGACTTCCAGCCGCGCCTGGAGCGCATGTGGCGCGAGCAGGACTACCTGCACCCGCGCGCGCTGCTGGGCTACTTCCCCTGCTACAGCGAGGGCAACGACGTCGTCGTGCTGGACCCCGACGACCACTCGACGGTGCTCGAGCGCCTGACCTTCCCGCGCCAGCCCGGCCACCACCGCATCTGCCTGGCGGACTTCTTCCGCCCGAAGGACTCCGGCGAGATCGACGTCGTCGCCCTGCAGGCGGTGACCGTCGGGCCGCAGGTCACCGAGGTCGTCACGGCGCTCGAGCAGGAGGGAGAGTTCGCCGAGCAGCTCTTCACCCACGGCCTCGGCGTGCAGGCCGCCGAGGGCACGGCCGAGTGGCTGCACTCGCGCGTGCGCGCCGAGCTCGGCATCGGCCCGACGGAGGGGCGCCGCTACTCCTGGGGCTATCCCGCCTGCCCCGAGCAGTCAGAGCACGAGAAGGTCTACCGCCTGCTGGACTGCCCCTCGATCGGGCTGTCGCTGACCGGCGGATACGCCGTCGAGCCCGAGCAGTCCACCCTGGCGATCGTCGCCCACCACCCGCAGGCCGTCTACTTCGGCATGAAGTCCGGCTTCCTGCCCAAGGAGCGCGCGCCCGACGACATCATCGCCGGCTCCGACCGCGACGCGACCGTGCGCCGCGGCGATCTGGACCCGCGCGAGGGACCGCCCGAGGACGAGCCGGCGCTCGCGGTGGACGCGCGGGCGTAGGGCGCCGCGCTCTTGCGCGGGAGGACATCTGCGCGCGCTCGCGGATCGCGCGAGAGGGAGCGCGCGGCAGCGCGGCGGAGTTCGGATCCGGCCGCGGCCTCAGTCGGTCGTGGCTGGGCGCGGTGAGGACAGCCACGCCCGGCGCGGCGGTCATGGCGCTCCCGGCGCCGGGCGGAGGAGGCCGGCGATGAGCGCCGGTCTCGCCGCGCTCCTCGACGACGTCGCCGCGCTCACCCGCGCGGCCGCGGCCTCGGTCGACGACGTCGCCGCCGGTGCGAGCCGGGCGAGCACGAAGGCCGCCGGCGTGATCGTCGACGACGCAGCGGTCACCCCGCGCTACGTCCAGGGGTTCCGACCCGAACGCGAGCTGCCGATGATCAAGCGGATCGCTGCGGGCTCGCTGCGAAACAAGCTCCTCTTCATCCTGCCCGCCGCGCTGCTGCTCAGCGAGCTACTGCCCTGGCTGCTCACCCCGATCCTCATGCTCGGGGGCACGTACCTCTGCTACGAGGGCGCCGAGAAGATCTGGGAGAAGATCAGCGCGCACCACCACCCCGCCCAGACACCGGTCACCGCGCAGGGGCCAGAGCACGAGGACAAGCTCGTCGGCGGGGCGATCCGCACGGACTTCATCCTCTCGGCGGAGATCATGGTGATCTCGCTCAACGAGGTCACCGACGAGGCGTTCCTCTCGCGCGCCCTGATCCTCGTCGTGGTCGCGCTCGCGATCACCGCGGTCGTCTATGGCGCCGTCGCCCTGATCGTGAAGATGGACGACGTCGGCCTCCGGCTTGCGCAGCAACGCGCCGGCGCCACCGCATCGTTCGGCCGCGCGCTCGTTCGCGCCATGCCGGTCGTCCTGTCGGTGCTCTCGACGGTAGGGGTCGTCGCGATGCTCTGGGTCGGCGGGCACATCCTGCTGGTCGGGCTCGACGACCTCGGCCTCTCGTTCCTCTACGACGCTGTCCACCACCTCGAGGAGGACGTCGATCACGCGCTCGGCGCGGTCGGAGCTGTCGGCGCCTGGTTGACGAACACCGCCGCGTCGGCGGTCCTGGGGCTTGTCGTCGGCGCGATCGTCGTGGCAGTCAAGCATCGGCGCGGAGGCGGGACCCCGCACTGAGGGTGCACCCGCGCGGAGGTCGACGCTCGAGCGTTTCGAACGCCGAAATCACAACTCACTACTAGCGTGATATGCTCTCACTTGATGCGTGAGAGGCGGCTCGGAAGCGCGGATCTGTTTCCCACCGACCATCCGGTGCAGCCGGCTCACATGGTGGGGCGCGCAGAGGACGTCGAGCGAGTCGCGAGCGCGTTGGTCGGCGGCGGCAACGTCGTGCTCGCCGGGACGGGTGCCGCCGTCGCGGTGCTCGTGCGGCCCCACCTGATCGTCGCGATCGTGGTGCTGGCGCTGTTCGCCGGCCTGTGGCTGCTCCGCTCGCTGACCAACGACCAGACGCACGCGGACGCTCTCGTCCGCTGCGCCGTCCAGGGCGTGGAGTGCTAGCCGACGGCTGAGCATGGCCGTCGGGGTCAGCAGTCGCGTGCTCCAGCCGTCGTCAGCCGGGCCCTACGCCGGCGGCCCCGAAGATCGTGACCGCCATGAAGAAGCGGTCGCGACGCGCCGACTCCTCCAGCCCGGTCACCATCCCTTCGGCGTCGCCGGCGGACAGCAGCCCGT
>JAHWJE010000020.1 GCA_019348575.1 Actinomycetota bacterium
CGACCAGCCGACGTCGACGGGCGCAAGCTGCGGCCGCGCCTCCAGATGCGCCTTCAGCCGGCGGGCCTCGTCACGCAGCGCGCTCTCGTCGGACGCCGACAGCACCCACGGCAGGGGCGTGCTCATCGCGCCACCACCACGGCGGTCGCGACGATGCCGCCGGCGGCGACCCAGCGCCCGTGCAGCTCGGGCAGCGGTCCGCCGACGCGCAGCCGTGCGGCGAATGTCCCGTCGGCCTCGATCCGCACCACGGCGTCCTCGAACCCGAGCGCTTGCCAGGTGAGCGGAAACCATGCCTTGAAGACGGCCTCCTTGGCGCTGAAGAGCACGCGGTCCCAGCAGGTCCCGTCGCGCTGCGCGGCGAGCGCGCGCTGCTCGTCGGAGCTTGCGACCGTCGCCAGCACCCCGGCCGGCAGCGGCGCGTCGACCTCCGCGTCGATGCCGATCGCGAGCACGTCCTGCGCCCGCGCGACGGCGCAGGCCCGGTAGCGCTCGCAGTGCGTGATGCTGCCGACGACGCTCTGCGGCCACAGCGGCTCGCCGCGCGCCCCGCTCGGCACCGGCAGCTCGGGCAGCCCGAGGCGCGCGAGCGCGCGGCGCGCGCACGCGCGGCCGGTCTCGAACTCGCGACGGCGCGCGTCGACCGCGGCTCCCAGCGAGTGCGCCTCCTCCCCGAACAACTCTGCGCTCAGCTCGGCGCGCGTCGCGACCGCCGTGACGGTCGCGGGCACCAGTTGCTCGATCACGGGCGCCTCGCCGCCGGCTCGTATCGCGTTGTCATCGCAGCCTCTCCACAGCGCGACGGATTGTCTCACGGCCGCGGGCGGGGCCGGGCGGCAGGCTTACCCCTCTTCGCCGAGGCTGCCAGCCGCCGCTGGTCGGCCGCTGGCAACGGCCAGCACCTCAGCAGAAGACCCGTCGAAACGGTCACCGCGCCGAGGCGCCCGCTCAGCGCCTGGGCTCCGTCTCCCGGATCGCGCTGCGGATCGCCGGGGCGAGCAGCTGGGCCAGGATCGCCGTGCCCGAGATGTTGAGGTGCACGCCGTCGCGGTCGCGCACGCGGACGTCGCGACCGCGGTAGCGGATCACCTCCGTGTAGCTGCCCGACGGCGAGAACAGGCGGTCGACGCGGATCACCTTCACACCGGCGAGACCGGCCGCTGCACGCTCGATCGCCACGGTGATCGCGCTCGTGATCCTCGACCGGACGGGATCGCGCGGCAGCGGCGGGGTGAGCCAGAAGACGCGCGCGCGCCCGCGGCGCAGGTAGGTCCGCATGATCGTGCGCACGCGGGCGGCGTACAGGAGCACCCAGGGCTCGTCACAGCACTCCACCTTCTCGCCGCCGGCGGCCGTCAGCGGGAAGCCGTCGAACGCGGCGCCGATCGAGATCACGCTGACGCGCTGGCGCAGGCGCCTGGTCTGCGATCGAGCGTGGCTCGTCCAGAAGTCGCCGCGGCTGATCGCGCTGCCGAGCTGCACGTCGCTGCGCAGGGTCGCCGACTCGACGAGCTCGTCGGAGAGGTGGCTGTCGACGCCCTGCATCGTCGAGTCGCCCGTCGCGAGCACCGTCGGCAGCCTGACCTCGCGGATCTTCGTGTCGCCGCCGACGGCGACGTAGCGGCGCACGCTGTGACCGCGGACGCGCAGCTCCACCCGCCAGCGGCCGCGCTGCTGCGCGCGAAAGCGCCGCGTGGCGACGGCGACGGCGCGGCGGAAGACGACCGTCCTGCACGCGCGCCTGCCGCCCGGCGGCGTGATACAGAGCTTCGGGCGGATGCCGCCGATGTTCCAGCGGTCGATCACCCGCACCCGTGCCAGGCGACCCGGCGCGACGCGCTTCGGGGCCTCCACGCGGAAGCGCTGCGCGCACGACGGCGTGCGCACGCCGTACTCGCCCGTCGCCGTGCCGCCGTCGGGCAGCGTCGCGCGCGCCTCGAAGCGCCGCTCGAGGCGGTCGCAGGACCAGGTCGTGGCGTCCCTCAGCGCGGTCACCGCTCCGGCTGCGGCCCTGGCCCGCCCGAGCGGCTCGAGCCTGCCGCCGACGCGCTCGAAGTACTGCACCTCGCCTCCCTGCGCGCCCCAGAACAGCAGGCTGATGACGCCCGCCTGCGTCGCGTCGGCGGCGAACGCGGTCGCCGGCTCCTGCGCGGGCGCGGGCGCCGCGGACCCGACGGCCGCGACGGCGACGGCGAGCGCGAGCGACATCCGCCGCCGGGCGCTCATTGCAGCCGCTCCACGGTCTGCACCATCTGACGCGAGCAGCGGTCACCGCCGGGCAGCCCGGGCTTCAGGCGAAACACCTGGTAGCGCTCGAGCGTCACGACCGGCGGTCCGACGGCGTCGAACGGCTTGCGCCAGTCTCTGTCGACGAGCACGTAGTCCGCCGCCCGCGAGACCGGCACGTGCGGGTAGCTCGTCTCCATCACGGGCTTCTGCGAGCACAGCGGCTGGCCGCCGAGCATGATCCCGGCCCACAGCATCCGGCCGTCCGCGGGAATGTCGAGGCGCAGCGAGTCCTGCGGCGCCAGCCGCGCGTCGACGGTGCGCAGCTCGAGCAGGCTCTTGGGCAGCTGGTCGAAGGTGTCGCCGATCTCGTCCGCCGCGCCCGTGCGGGCGGCGCCGATCACCGCGATCAGGGCGATCGCGCTCACCCAGGACCACCTGATGCGCGACAGCCCGACCGCGGCGAGCGCGACGGCGATCGGCGCGACGAACGCGAGCGCCTTGAAGTGGAAGTACCAGCCGTAGTCGCGGGGCCGGAAGAAGAGCCCCGCCAGCGCGCCGAACACGAGCGCGACGCCCAGCCCCCAGCGGACGTCGCGTGGCGCCCAGCGCAGCCCCAGCGCGAGCCCGACGACCAGCAGCGCCAGCGCGATCGCCGTCGTCGCCTCCGCGTCGCCGAGCCCGAGGAAGTAGCGCTCGGGGATGAAGCCGGGCAGGTCGCCGCCCCAGTTGGCGAGCGAGCCGCCGTAGTTGAGCAGGTGCAGCACCGAGCCGGCCTTCTCGAAGACGCCCTTGACCGGCACGGAGAGCAGGAGCGCCAGCAGCGGCACGACCCACAGCAGGTCGCGGCGGCTGCGCAGGCGCGGCAGCGCGACCAGTCGCAGCCCGCGCCGGCGGCGGTCGAAGGCGGCGAAGACGGCGATCGACATGAGCGGGATCGGCAGCGCGAGCGGATAGGCGAAGCCGAGCAGCGCCAGGAACGACCCCAGCAGGATCCAGCCGCCGAGCGATCGGCGCCGCACGACGTGCCAGCCGAGCACGATCGCGAAGGGCATCGCCATGAAGCCCCAGATCTGGTTGAAGTACGGGTGCATCGCGGTGAACAGCGCCATCCGGTTCAGGCCGATCAGCGCCATCGCCGCCGCGGCCCCCCACGCGCCGGCGCCGAGCAGCTCGCGCGCCAGCACCCAGAAGCCGAGCGCGGCGAGCGCGAGCAGCGCGGCCGAGAGCGTCGCGATGACGGCGTAGGGCTGCATCCCGGCGACCTTCGCGACGGCGCCGAAGGCGAGGTAGATCGGCGGCTTGGAGCGCCAGACGAGCGGCACCTGGTCGACGGGCTCCTCGACGTTGACCGTGCCCGGCCGGTTGTCCTGCAGGAACATCGCGGTGCCGACCGCGAGGTGCGCGTCGGAGCCGTTGCCGATGACGGTCGCAAAGCCCGAGCGGAACATCGGCAGCAGCGCGATCATCGCGATCAGCAGCGCGATGTACAGCGCCACGAGCAGTGTGCGCCACGAGGCCGCGCCCGCCGGCGCCGAGCGCGCGGCCGGCAGCCCCGGATCGCGCCGCCACGCGTAGACGGCGAGCGCGGCGCTGGCGCCGAGGACGATCACGAGCGCGACGTCGAAGGGCACGTGGGCGTAGGCCAGCACGGCCAGCTCGAGCGCCACCGCGACCGCGCCGACCGGCAGCACCCACAGCAGCTCGAAGCGACGCAGGCTCGCGGGCAGCAGCAGCCGCGTCGGACCCAGGCCGGCGAGCCCGAAGACGGCGACCGTCGCCGCGCCCGCGCGAACGACGTCGGCCAGCCCGCCCTTGCCGACGACGCCGGTGTAGCGGGCGAGCGCGATCGCCGAGACGCTCGCGGTGAGCAGCGCGACCCAGGCGAGCACGCGGTTGGAGCGCTCGGTCAGCCCGGGCGGGCGGTCGCCGGCGCCGCTCGCGGCGCCGTCGGCGCGCGCCGCACACGGCTCCTCGTCGGCCCGGTGCTCCTCGTCGAGCTGTGCGGGCGCGCGGTCGTCGGTCTGGACGTGCATCGGCTGCATTGTCGAGTACGCGCGCCGCGGAGCGCGCCACGCTCGCGCGCTCAGGACGCGCCCCTCGTCAGCCGCGCGCGCAGCAGCCCGGCGCCGCCGGCGTAGGCGAGGTCCTCGTCGATGCTCGCGTAGATGTCATGGTCGGGGCGCAGCCCGTTGCGCGCCGACCATGCGACGCGCCATCCGGCGAAGCGCTCGGCGACGTCCCACGCGAGCGAGTGCGGCTCGGTCGCGGTCGGCGGATGCCCGATCTCGACGGTCAGCAGCCAAGTCGCGCCGGGCGCCGCGACGCGCGTGATCTCGCCGACGGCGGCGTCGACGTCGTCGACGTGGTCGAGCGAGTTGAGGGTCGCGACGACGTCGAAGGAGGCGTCCGCGAACGGGATCCGCTCGGCGGCCGCCGCGACGTAGTCCATCGCGTGGCGGTCGATCCCGAGCTCGCGGTAGCGCTCGACGAGCGGGTCGAGGCCGACGCGCTGCGCCGCGCCGGTCGCCCACTCGAGGCTGCCACGCGGCCCGCACCCGACGTCGAGCACCCGCTTGCCGGCGAAGAAGCTGCGCTCGAGCCCGAACTGGGTCGTGAAGACGCGCTCGTAGTGCGCGTTGCCGAGCACGCCTTCGCGCGCCGCGCGCTCGCTCCAGTAGCCCATCTCGGCGTCGCCCTTCGAGCGAGGGCGCAGCCTGCCCCGCAGCCGCGCAAGGGTCGTTCGCGCCATCGCCGACGAGGCTATCAGCGCCCGCCGGCCCCCCCGAACGTGCCCGGCGAGCGCGGCGCGCGCGTGAATTAGGCTGCCCGTCCTCGATGCCCCTGCAGGACTTCCTCGCCGGCGCGGCGCTGTTCTCGGTCATGCTCGCGGCGGTCGTCGCGGCGGCGGCGCTCGTCGTGCGCCGCCGGCTGCGCCACCTCGACGCGCTCGAGACCAGCCTGGCGAGCATCGTCGTCGGGACCGCGGTGCTGATCGGCGTCCACCTCCTGCCGCTCATGCTCGGCGTGCTGGCGCGCGGCACGGTGATCGCGGCCGCGGCGCTCGCCGTCGGACTCGCGGCGCTCGTGCGGCCCGCCGGCGAAGCGCCCGCGCATGCGGACGGCGGCCCGCGCGCAGCCGCGCCTGCAAGCAGCCGCGCCTCGTGGGCGATGGCGGCGCTGGCCGGCGGGTTCACGGCGGCGGCCGCGCTGGCCAACCTCGCCCGCTGGGGCGGCGACGAGGTCATCGGCGACGACCCGACGTCGTTTCACCTGCCGGGCATCGGACGCTGGATCCAGGACGGCACGCTGTGGCAGATCGACCAGTTCGTGCCGCTGCTCGCGCAGGGCTACTACCCCAACAACGGCGACGTCGTGCTGCTGAGCACGATCCTGCCCTGGCACAACGACTTCCTCGTGCGCCTGCCCGCCGTGTTCTTCCTCGCCACGACCGCGGTCGCGACCTTCGCGGTCGCGCGCGAGCTGCGCGCGTCGCACGCGGCGTCGCTGCTCGCCGCCGCGGCCGTCGTCTCGCTGCCGGTCGTCGGCTACGTGACGATTCCGCGCGCGCTGCCCGACGCGATCATGTGGACGACGTTCGCCTGCGGCGCCCTGTTTCTGCTGCGCCACGCGCGCACGGGCGGGCGCTCGGACCTCGTCCTCGCCGGCGTCGCGCTCGGGATCGCGGCCGGGACGAAGTGGTACGGCGTCAGCTCCGTGCCGGTCGCCCTCGCAGTCTGGGTCGCGGCGCGGGCGCTCGCGGCGCGCCGCGCCGGCGCGCCCGGTCGCGGCGCTACCGCCGGCGTGCTGCGCGACGGGGTCCTCGTCGGCACGCTCGCGTTCCTCGGCATGCTCGTCTGGCTCGTGCGCAACCTCGCGCTGTCGGGCAACCCGGTCTTCCCGCTGAACGTCGAGCTGCTCGGCGTGTCGATCTTCGACGCGCCGCGCGACGTCATCCGCGACGAGGTCGGCTTCTCGATCGCCGACTACGCCGGCCGGCCCGACGTCCTGGCGAAGGTCGCGATCAAGGTGCTCGAGGGCCTCGGCGGGGCTCCCGTCCTCGGCGCGATCGGGATCGTCGCGGCGGTCGCGCTCGCGCGGCGCGGCGGTCGCGCCCGCGAGCCGCGCGTGCTCGTGCTCGCGGTCGCCGCCGTCGCGCTCGCCCTGCTCTACACGCTCACCCCCGCGACGGCGCTCGGCCTGCGCGACACGCCGTCGCTCGCGCACGCCAACACGCGCTACGCGATCCCTGCGCTGCTGCTGGCGCTGCCGGTGCTCGCCTGGGTCACGGGGCGCGTGCGCCCGATCGCCGGCCGCTCGCTGGAGGCCATGCTCGCGCTCGCGGTGCTGTCCGGCGCCTACGACGGCTACCAGGTGCTCGGCGCGAGCGACATCGTCGCCGCGGCGCTCGCGCTCGCCGCGCTCGCCGGCGCGGCCTGGCTGCTGTGGCGCCTGCGCGAGCGGCGCACGCTGCTGGCCGGCGCCGCGATCGCCGCCGCGCTCGTCGCCCTCGCCGCGGGCGACCGCATGCAGTCCCGCATCAACGACGACCGCTACGGCCACTTCGACCCCGGCCTGGACGCGCTGCTGCGCGCGGCGCCCGGCGGCAGGCGCGTCGCCCTCGCGTTCTCGACCTACTGGTCGCTGGGCGACCTCTCCCCCGTCTGGCCCGCGTTCGGGACGCGGATCGACAACGACGTCGAGTTCGTCGGCGAGTTCGTCGACGGCTTCCTCACCCCCTACAGCGACGAGGCGCGCTTCCGCGCAGCGCTGGAGCGCGGCCGCTACGACGTGCTCGCCGTCGGGCGAAGCCCGATCCCGCGCCAGAACACGCCGGCGGAGCGCTGGGCGATCGACGCCGGCTGGCGCACGATCGCGCTGAGCGAGCGGCTGCGCGTGCTGGTCGCGCCGCAGCGCGCTCAGGACGGGCCGGCGTACGGGTCGCGGCGCCCGAGCGCGCTGCGCAGCCCGGGGACGCTCAGCAGCGCCCCGAGCGCGCGCTCGCGCGCGCCGAGCGGACGCAGCTCGGCGGCCCGTCGCAGCTCGTCTCGCGCAGATCTGTAGTCGCGCCGGCGCACGAGCCCGCGCGCGTGCGCGACGCGGTCGGCGGCCTCGGCGCGCCGCCGCGCGGGCTCGGCGACGAGGCCGGCATGGGTCCGGTGCACGTGCAGCTGCGCGCTCGCGAGGCCCGCGACGTCGCCCGACAGGGCGCCTGGCGAGCGGCGGTAGCGGACGCGCGCGCGCGGCTCCATGACGAACGCGTGGCCGCGCGCGAGCAGCCGCAGCCACAGGTCCCAGTCCTCCGCGCGCGGCAGCGGATACTCCAGGCCGCCGGCGTCGACGACGGCTGCGCGGCGCAGCAGCGCGCTCGAGACGCACAGCGGATTTCGCTCGTAGAGCAACGCCAGCAGGTCGGCGGCGTCATGCCGCCCGGCCTCGAGTTCGTCCCAGCGCTCGCCGGTCGCGCGCCCGTCAAGCCCGACGATCAGCGCGCTGCCGAAGCACGCCGCCGCGTCGCGATGCCTGCCGAGCGCCTGCAGCTGCGCGGCGTGCTTGCCGGGCTCCCACGCGTCGTCGGCGTCACAGAACGCGACGAGGTCGCAGTCCTCGAGCTGCGCGAGCCCGGTGGCGCGCGCGTGTGCCAGCCCGCGCCGCTGCGCGTGGCGGACGACGCGGCAGTGCGGCGCGTGGTCGCCGAGCAGCGCGATCGGCGCAGGCGAGCCGTCGTCGACGACCACCACGACCTCCGGCCGCGGAACCTGCGCGAGGATGGCGTCGAGCGTCTCGGCGAGCAGCGACGGCCAGCCGTGGACTGCAACGATGACGCCGGTCCGCATCGCGCCCGGACGGTAGCGCAGCGCCGGTACGCGACTCGCCGCGCGGCCGGACCCGTCACCATCGGTGGGCGATGCCACTGCCGATCGTGACCGAGCGCCTCGTGCTGCGCGCGTACCGAGACAGCGACCTGCACCAGCTGCACGAGGTCCTCTACAGCGACGAGGCGGCGATGCGCCTGCTCGGCGGCCCGCGCGACCTCGCCGGCACGCGGGCGGCGCTCGAGCGCTCGATGAACCAGCAGGAGGAGGGGGGCTACTCGTTCTGGCCGGTGATCGAGCGCGAGAGCGGCCTGCTGTGCGGGGAGGCAGGGCTGTTCCCGCTGGCTCCCGACGGGCCGGATGTGGCGCTCGGCTACGCGTTCGGCGCGGCGTACTGGGGACGCGGCTACGCGACCGAGGCCGCGAGCGCGGTGGTCGCCGAGGCCTTCCGCTCGCTGGGCCTGGAGCGCCTCGTGGCGATCACGCGGGAGGAGAACCACGGCTCGCGCCGGGTGCTTGCGAAGCTCGGCTTCCAGGAGCGCGGCCTGCGCCAGGTATGGGGCGCAGAACAGCTGTTCTTCACGCTCCGGCGCCCGGACGCCGCGGACGAGTGTTGACCACGAGGGAAGATCCTCACGCGCGCAAGGGCGTACCGTTGGGGCGTGTCACCGCCTCCATCCCGCTGTTCTGGCGGTTGTTCGTTCCGAACGCCACGGTTCTCGGCGTGGCATGCGTGGTGCTCATCGTCGAGCCGGCGAACGGCCGCGTTCCCGCGCTCGTGGGCGGCCTGATCATGATGCTCGGCGTGAACCTCCTGCTGATGCGCCGGGCGGTGACGCCGCTGACACGGCTGACGGCGCTCATGCGTCGCGTCGATCCCCTGCATCCGGGCGAGCGCATCCCCCTGCTGGGCCCGAGCTCGGAGGTGACGGTGCTCGTCGAGGCGTTCAACGACATGCTCGACCGCCTGGAGGCCGAACGGCGCGACAGCGGCCTGCGGGCATTCAGCGAACGCGAAGGCGAACGCCGGCGGATCGCCGCCGAGCTGCATGACCAGATCGGCCAGACGCTGACGGCGACCGCGCTCCAGGTCGGCAGGCTGCTCGATCGCACGCCGGCCGAGCTGCGCGACGAGACGATCGCGCTGCGGCAGACGATCCTCGCGACGGTCGACGACGTGCGCGCGCTCGCCAGGCAGCTGCGCCCCGAGGCGCTCGACGCGCTCGGCCTCGTGCCCGCCCTGGCGAGCCTCGCCGAGCGCCTGTCGCAGCAGACGGGGCTGCGCTTCGAGCGCAGCCTGGATCGAGACCTCCCGCCGATCGGCCCCGACGCAGAGCTCGTCGTCTACCGCGTCGCCCAGGAGGCGATGACGAACGCGATCAGGCATGCGGCGGCCACGACGATCTGGATCTCGCTGCGTGCGCAGGACGGCGGCGTGACGCTCGAGGTGCGCGACGACGGCGGAGGCATGACGGACAGCAGCGGTGACGGAACCGGGTTGCGCACTATGCGCGAGCGCGCGCTGACGATCGGAGCCCAGCTCGCGATCCGCGGAGGCGATGGTGAGGGGACGAGCGTCCGCCTCGCGGTCAAGGCGGAGGACGGGTGAGCGGGCCCGTGACGCGGGTGCTGCTGGCCGACGACCACGCGGTCGTGCGCGCAGGCCTGAAGGCGCTGCTCGATGCCGAGGACGGCTTCGACGTCGTCGCCGAGGCCTGCGACGGCGCCGAGGCAGTCCGCGCCGCGCTCGCCGCCGACGTCGACCTCGCGATCCTGGACGTCTCGATGCCGCTGCTGACCGGCATCCAGGCGGCACGCCAGCTTGCCGAGCACCGACCGAACCTGCGCACGCTGATCCTGTCGGTGCACGACAGCGAGCAGTTCTTCTTCGAGGCGCTGCGAGCCGGCGCCTCCGGCTACGTGCTGAAGACCGCCGCGCACGAAGATCTGATCGATGCCTGCAAAGCGACCCTTCGGGGTCAGCCCTTCCTGTACCCGAAGGGCGTCGCGGCGCTCGTGCGCGAGTTCCTCGACCGCGGGCCCGAGGAGGCGCAGCTCGACCTGCTGACGCCGCGCGAGACGGAGGTGGTCAAGCTGATCGCCGAGGGACTGACGGGCAGAGCGATCGGCGAGCTTCTGCACATCAGCGAGAAGACCGTCGAGCGCCACCGCTCGAACATCTTCGAGAAGCTCGGGCTCAAGGATCGCGTCGCGCTGACGCGCTACGCGATCCGCCGCGGCCTCGTCGAGCCGTAGCGCGACGCGAGCCGCTAGCGCGGCGAGTCGGGGCCGGTCCCGACGAAGCGACCCTGGAACAGCCGCACCGCGTCGAGCGTGTCCCGGCCGGTGCGCCGGCACCCGAGCAGCCGCCGCCACGCGGTGACGGCGACCACGAACGACATCCGCGCGTTGGGAACGACGATCGTCCCGCGCGGTAGGGCCATATGCACCGCGCGCAGCAGCGCACGCTGCTCCTGCGAGAGCTCAGGGCGGTAGCTGATGACGACGATGCCGCGTCGCAGCGCGCCGACGAGGGCCGACCGGGGCAGAGGCGACTCGTAGAACCCGGGCGCCGCGGGCGCCGCCCGACCGCCGACGACCGGCGGCTCGCCCTGTCGCTGCTCGT
>JAHWJE010000210.1 GCA_019348575.1 Actinomycetota bacterium
AAGAACGAGGCGTTCGCGCTCGTCAGCGACCTGATGAACACGATCTGGAACGACTTCGCGCGGCTCGTCTACAACGTCGAGGTCCAGGTCGAAGGGCGCGACGGCGACGAACGGGCCATGCCGCCCCAGCCGGAGGCCGCGGGGGCAGCCGCCGCCCGAAACGTCCAGTACTCCGGCGGGTCGCTGGAGGACCAGCCGACCGCCTACGGCGGCGAGCCCTACGCGGCCGCCGACGCCGAGGAGCCCGGACGGCCCGTGACCGTCCAGCAGCGCCGGGTCGACGAGACCGAGCAGCTCGGGCGCAACGACCCGTGCTGGTGCGGATCGGGCAAGAAGTTCAAGAAGTGCCACGGGGCGTAGCGGGGCCGGTCCGCGCGCCGGTTCGCGTGACGGGCGGGCAGGCGCTACTGTCAGCCGCTCATGGCGAGCTCGACCGCCTCCCAGCCGACGCCGCAGCGGCTTGCGGCGATCCGCGACCAGCTCAAGCTGCTCGCGGACTACCTTTGACCCGCCCGCACTAGAGCGCCGCCAGGAGGCGCTCGAGCGCGGCAGGCACGTCGCGCAGCAGGCGGCGCACAGTGCTCAGGAGACCGCCAGGGAAGAGGGCCAGAAGCAGGCCGAGGGGCTGAAGAGCACCGCTCAACACCACGCCAAGGAGGCGACCGAGCACGCCAGGCAGAAGGCGTAGCTGCGAGGAAACGAGCGGCTGGGTCAGCGCAGCGTCAATCGCGCCCGCGCCGGCCGCGCCATAAGGGCGCCCGGTTCCGCGGCGAGCACGACCAGCTCGCCGCGGATCTGCACCGGGCGCTCGCCGTGCCAGCTCGCGGACGGCTGGAACCCGTACCTGACGCTCGGCGAGGGCCTGTAGCTCGCCGCGCGGCGTGACGGCCAGCAGAGAGAGGAGCCAGACGACGAAACCCCGCTTCACGACGGCGATGGCGCTGGTCGGCCGTCTGCGGTTCACGCGGGGCGCGCGGGCGTCGCGGCGCGCTCGGCCTGGTCGATCGCCCAGGCGGCGTTGACGAGCGCGATGTGCGAGAGCCCCTGCGGGAAGTTGCCGATCAGCTCTCCGCTGGTGATGTCGATCTCCTCGGGCAGCAGGCCGAGGTCGTTGGCGTGCGCGCTGACCTTCTCGAAGAGCGCGCGCGCGTGCTGCACCTGGCCGGCGAGCGCGCGGCAGTGCGCCAGCCAGTATGAGCAGGCGACGAACGCGCCCTCGTCGCCGGCGCCGGTCCAGCGCTGGACGAGGCCGTCGCGGGCGAGGTCTCGCTCGACGGCGTCGATCGTCGCGAGCATGCGCTCGTCGCCGGCGTCGACGAAGCCGAGGATCGGCATGAGCAGGACGCTCGCGTCGAGGTGGTCGGAGCCGAACGCGCCGGTGTAGGCGCCGGCCTCGTCGCTCCAGCCGTCGCGGCAGATCGCTTCTCGCACCGCATCGCGGGCCTCGCCCCACGCGTCGACGTCGGCGTGACCGCGCAGCCTGGGCGCGAGGCGGATCGCGCGATCGAGCGCGACCCAGCACAGCAGCTTGGAGCTGAGGTAGTCGCGCTCGCCCTCGCGGGCCTCCCAGATGCCGGCGTCGGGCTTGCGCCAGTCGCGCGCGGCGCGGTCGGCGAGGTCGGCGAGGAACTCGGCGGTGAGGTCGTCGAGCTCGCCGAGCCGGTCGCGCAGGACCCAGGCCCCCTGGAGAACCTCGCCGAGCACGTCGAGCTGCTGCTGGCTCCAGGCGGCGTTGCCGACGCGCACGGGGCGACTGTCGCGGAAGCCGGCGAGGTGCTCGAGCTCGTGCTCGGTGAGGTCGCGCTCGCCCTGGACGCCGAACACGATCTGCACGTGCTCGTCCTGGGGACCGGGCGCCGCGGCGCGGGCCATCCAGTCGAAGAACCGGCGCGCCTCGTCCGGGCACGCGCCGACCCACAGCGCGGTGAGCGTCAGCGCGGCGTCGCGCAGCCACGCGTAGCGGTAGTCCCAGTTCGCCGAGGCGCCGACGACCTCGGGCAGCGACGTCGTCGGGGCGGCCACGATCGCGCCGGTCTCGACGTACGTCAGGGCGCGCAGGACGAGCGCGCTGCGGTGCACGAGCTCGTGGTAGGCGCCCTGGTAGCCCTGGTGCTGCTCAGACCACGACTGCCAGCCGGCGATCGTGTCGGCCAGCGCCGCGACCGGATCCAGCGGCGCCGGCGCATCCCCGCTGATTCCGGGCAGGTGCTGCAGCGCGAAGCCCGTGCGCTCGCCGGCGAGCAGCGCGAACGACGCCGCCGCGTGGTCGCGGCGCGCCTGGACCGGCCGGTCGCCGACGAGCAGGACGCGGTCGCGCCCGCCGATCGACTCGATGCCGGCGGCTGTGCTGACCAGCCGCGGCACGACGCGGGCATACTCCGGCCGCGGCGCCAGCTCGAGGTCGACCCTGACCTCGCCGTCGAGCGCCTCGGCCACGCGCAGCAGGACGTGCGGCGAGCAGTGCCCTGTCTCGTGGCCCCGGGCGCCCGGGGCGAGCGCCAGCGCGTCGGTCAGCCGCATCCTGCCGCCCGCACAGCGAAACGTCGTTTCGAGGACCATCGTCCCCGGGATATAGCGGCGCTCGACGTCCTCGATCGCGCGCGGGCGCAGCGACCAGTGGCCGGCGCGCTCGTCGAGGATCTGGGCGAACACGCTCGGCGCGTCGAAGCGCGGCGGACACCACCACGCGACCGAGCCGTCGCGGCTGACGAGCGCCGCCCCCTGGCCGTCGCCGAGCAAGGCGAAGTCGGCGATGCGGTCGCTCACGCGCAGCTCCCGCCCGCCAGCACCTCCCACGACCGGCGCTCCGCCAGATCCGGCGTCACGAGCGCAGTCTCGCGGCGACCGCCGCGCCGGCGGCGACGGCGACCCCGGCGGCGACCGCGCTGCGGCGCAGCGTGACCTCGAGGGCCGGGCTGCGGTCCTTGGCCTGGTCGTCGAAGATGCCGTGCGAGCCGAGGTCGCTGTCGTCGTCGACCGCCGTGTGCAGGTACTCCTCGCGGTCGGCCGCGACGGGCCGGTCGGTCTGCTGGCCGCCGAAGGCCGTCTTCGCCAGATAGCGGTCCTGGAGCGCGGGCGCCAGCCAGTTGCCGACGATCGTGTAGTACGTCGGCAACCCGACCCACAGCTGCCGGCGCGGGCGCTGCGCGGCGTGCACGATCGCCTTGGCGGCGACCTCGGGCTGGAAGATCGGCGCGACTGGCTGCGGGTGCTTGTGCAGTCCGCGCAGGCCGACCCAGCCGAACTGCGTCGTGTTGAGGCCCGGCAGGTGGACGATCGTCAGCCTGATGTTCGAGCCCTCGTGGATGAGCTCGGTGCGCAGCGACTCGTAGAACCCCTGGATCGCGTGCTTGGCCGCGCAGTACGTCGCTTGCAGCGGGATGCCCCGCCAGGCCAGCGCCGAGCCGACCTGCACGATCGTCCCGCTGTCGCGCGGGCGCATCACCGCGAGGGCGGCGAGGTAGCCGTGCACGCTGCCGAGGTACGTGACCTCGGTGACGCGGCGGAAGTCCTCGGCGGTCGTGTCTCGCACCTCGCCCAGGACGGCGGTCATCGCGTTGTTGACCCACACGTCGATGCGGCCGAATCGCTCCGCTCGACCCGCTTCGCGGCGGCTTCGACGGCGTCGTGGTCGGAGACGTCGGTCGGGACCGCGAGCGCCCGGCCGCCGAGCCGCTCGATCTCGCGCTTCGCCCCCTCCAGGCCGTCTTCCCCGCGGGCGACCAGCCCGACCCGGGCTCCGTGCCGGCCGAATTCCTGCGCGATCGCCCGGCCGACGCCCGCCGAGGAGCCGGTGACGACCGCGATCGGGCTCACGAGCGCAGCGCCTTCCACGCCGCGCGCGCCTCGGGCAGTGCCGCGGGCAGCGCGGCGGCCGACGCCACGCTGGCGGCCAGGCACCAGGCGCAGACCGCGCGGTGCTTGGAGATCTGCTCGACGCTCAGGTACGCCGCACCGACCGCGTCGTACGCGAGCTTCGCGGTGGTGAGCAGCGGGATCAGCGGCCGGCGCTGCGCGCGGTCGGCGGGGCCCATCCCGATGAGCGCCATCGACGCGCCGTAGCTCGCCAGCGCCAGCGCCGCGTCGGGCGTCTCGGCCGCGCCGAGCAGGGGATCGACCCAGCGGGCCGCGCAGGCGGCCATGTCGGGAAAGAGGCCGAGTTGGACCGCCGCGATCATCGCCGCGCCGGCCGCGCCCGTCTCCTCGCGCTCGACGCGGCGGATGTCGGCGCCGAGCGCGGCCGCCAGGATGCGCCGCATCGC
>JAHWJE010000211.1 GCA_019348575.1 Actinomycetota bacterium
CCGGTGAAAACGGCGCCCAGGCCTACCCCGTCCTCCGCCGCCCGAAGAGCCCAGTCCATCTGAACGCTGTCCAGCAGGTCGCGGAGGTCGACGGGCTCGGGCGCGAGGGTCACGGCGCCCTCCTGGGTGCGGGACAGCTCCGCGGCATCGTCGAGGAGGCGTAGGAGGGTGCGGCCGCAATCGGCGACGGTGCGGATGTAGGCGGCGTTGTCGGGGCCGTCGGGCTGTCGTTCCAGCAGTTCGGTCACAGCCAGGACGCCCTTGAGGCCGGCGCCCACCTCGGCGACGTCATGGTGGTGCGCGACGACGTCGTCGAAGAGGTTGCGCACCGTGCGCGCGTTGCCGAAGTAGCGGTCGCGGGCGGCGTGCAGGCGCTCCATCGTGCGCTGCAGCTCCTCGCGCGCGTCGGCGTTCAGCGCGTAGTCGGCGCCCTTCGCGAACACCTCGAAGATCTGCACGAGCTCGACGGGCCCGTAGTCGTCGAAGTGGATCGTCTCGCCGAAGCGGCTGCGAAAGCCGGAGTTCGAGGCCAGGAACTCCGACATCTCGTGCGGGTAGCCGGCGGCGATGACGGCCAGGCGGCTGCGGTCGTCCTCCATGCGCTTGAGCAGCTCGACCAGCGCCTCGGGGCCGAAGTCGCCCTGGCTGCCGGGGCGCACGAGCGCGTATGCCTCGTCGAGGAACAGCACCCCGTCGAGCGCGCGGTCGATGACCTCGCTCGTCTTCGTCGCGGTCTGCCCGACGTAGCCGGACACGAGATCCTCGCGCGTGACCTCGACGACGTGGTCGGTGGCGAGCAGGCCGAGGCTCTTGTAGAGCCGCCCGAACAGCCGCGCGACGGTCGTCTTGCCGGTGCCCGCGCCGCCCTCGAATATCAGGTGCAGCGAGACCTGCACCGTCTTCAGGCCCGCGGCCCGGCGCATCGAGGCGATCCGCAGCAGCTCGGCCAGGCGCCGCACCTGGGCCTTGACGGAGGCCAGGCCGACGAGCCCGTCGAGCTCGGCGAGGACGGCGTCGAAGGCCCGCTCGTCGAAGCGCAGCGTCGCCGGATCGGGCGGCGGCGCAGGGCGCTCGGAGCTGCGCTGCGCCACCGCTGCGCCCCTCGCGCGCGCGGGCACCGGGCGCAGCTCCTCGAGCGCCGCGCGCGCCGCTGCCACGATCTTCTCGCGGCCCTCGACGGGCGCGCGCTCGGCGACGCCGATCGCCGCTCGCAGGCTCGCCTCGGCATCGGCCCGGCGCCCGAGCCGGCGCAGCGACTCGGCGCGCGCGATCTGCGTGTAGGCGACCGGGATGAAGGCGTTGCCGAAGACGGCGGCCAGCGCGATCGCCTCGTCGAAGGCCGCCAGCGCCTGCTCGTCGCGCCCCTGTCCCGAGCGCGCCAGCCCGAGCCGCTGGTGCAGGTCGAACAGCTCGCGGCCGCCGCTGACGCCGTCGGAGCGCAACGCCGCGATCGCCTCGCCGAACGCCTGCTCGGCCGCCGGGTAGTCGCCCTGGCTCATCGCCCGCTCGCCGCGCTGGCCGTGCAGCCGGGCGAGCAGCCTGGGCGGCGAGCCGAGCTTCTCGAGCGTCTCGCGGGCGAGGCGCTCGAGACCCTCCGCGCGCAGGAAGTCGCCGGCGCGCACGAGCTGCGCCGCGTGGCGCAGATAGGACTCGAAGCGATCCTCCATCGCGACGAACGCTACTGACGCCCGGGCGCGCGAGGCCAGGCAATAGCCTGACCTGCGATGGACGCAAAGCGGATCGCACTCGGCGCCGGCAGCGCGCTCGGCGCCGTCGCCGCGGCGACCGCCGCGCACCGCGCGTGGCGCTCGCAACCGGCTCAGCTGGCGCGCATGAGCGGCACGTCGATCAGCGCGCCCGACGCGGCCGGCTGGGTGACCGACTTCCTCAACGCCGCGTACTACGCGCGCGCGGCCGACGTGCGCGACGTCGAGGACCTGCGCGTCGCGTTCGCGATCCTCACGACGCGCTGGCATCAGCTCGGCCACCGCCGCCTGCGCGCGCATGACGTGCTGGCCTTCCACCGCGCGTTCTTTCGCGAGCGGGTCCTCGATGCGGCAACGACGCCGCGCGGCACGCTGGACCGCGCGCAGCTGTTCGCCGGCGCCGCACGGCTGATCGGGCCGTGGTTCGAGCAGGCCTACCTCGACGACGAGCTGCGCGCGCACGGGATCGCCTTCCAGAGCGCCGCGGAGCGCGACGCCTACAAGCCCGAGTACCGCCTGCGCCACGCGCGGCTGGGGGAGCCGACACCGCCCGTGCTGCCGCGCGAGCAGCAGGTCTGGCACACGTACAACCCGGTCGCGGTCTCGTCGGCGGCGCGCGCCCTCGCCGCGCTCGCTCGGCCTCATACCTGGCCGGACTACGCGAGCGACCTCGGCCGCTTCACCGCGGTGCGCAGCGGCGGCCTCTCGCGGCAGGTGTTCGAGATCGAGGTCATCACCGCGCTGACCCCGCGCACCCCCGCGATCCTGCGCGGCTACGTGAGCGTCAACCGCTTCTTCACGCGAGAGAACGACGCCGACGAGCTCGAGCACTACGCGATGCGCCTGAGCGAGCTGATGGTCCGCTACGGGCGCGATCAGCCGCCGGTGTACCCCCCGGGCTGCACCCCGCTCGCCGCGATCTGCCTCGACACGCACGAAGGCCACTTCATGGGCCGCGGGCGCAACCGGCTGCTCGCCTACGAGCTCGACGGCCAGGACTACCTGCGCGCCGCCGGCACCTGGGACGACATGCCCGTCACGCTCGAGCAGGCCTACCGCGCACAGGGGCGCCGCGCGCAGGAGGCCTTCTGGGGCGACGAGCGCCCCGAGTCGAGCCTGCTCGAGCAGATCGCGCGCAGAACCGCCCACGCGCCGTGAGCGCCGAGCGCTACGACGCGGTCGTGATCGGCGCGGGCCCCAACGGGCTGACCGCCGCGGTCACGCTCGCGCGCGCCGGACGCTCGGTGCTCTGCGTCGAGGCGGCGGCCACGCTCGGCGGCGCGGCCTCGACCGCCGAGCTGACGCTGCCCGGCTTCAAGCACGACGTGTTCTCGGCGGTGCACCCGGCCGGGATCGCATCGCCGGTCTTCGCCGATCTCGAGCTCGAGCGCCACGGCCTGCGCTGGATCCAGCCCGAGCTGGCGATGGTCCACCCCTTGCCCGACGGCCGCGGCGCCGCGCTGTCGCGCGACCTCGCCTACACGGCGCGCTCGCTCGACGCGCTCGGCGATGGCGACGGCCGGCGCTGGGGCCAGCTCGCCGCGCCGTACCTGCGCCACTTCGACGCGGTCCGCGCGACGATGCTCGCCGGCTTTCCGCCCGTGGCGGGCCCGGCGCGGCTGCTGCCGGCGCTGCGGCTGCAGGGCACGCTCGAGTTCGTGCGGCTGGTGCTGATGCCGGCGCAGGCGCTCGCCGGTGAGCTGCTGCGCGGCGACGGCGCGGCGTGGCTGTACGGCTCGTCGCTGCACGGCGACGCGCCGCTGGACGCCGCCGGCAGCGCGATCGCCGGCTTCTGGCTGAACCTCCTCGGCCACGCGGTCGGCTGGCCGAGCCCCGAGGGCGGCGCGGGCGCGATCACCGGCGCGCTGGCCGGCCTGCTGCACGAGCTCGGCGGCGAGACGCGCACGAACGCGGCCGCGGCGCGCGTGCTGGCCGAGCGCGGCCGCGCGACGGGCGTGCAGCTCGCCGACGGCGCGCGGATCGCGGCACGCACGGTCGTCACGACGACGACGCCGCAGGACCTCGTCCGGCTGGCCGGCGACGCGCTCGGCGATGCGTACGTGCGGCGCGCGCTGCGCTTTCGCTACGGCCCGCAGACGGTCAAGCTGGACTGGGCGCTCGACGCGCCGGTCCCGTGGGCCAACGAGGACGCGCGGCGTGCGGGAACGATCCACGTCGGCGGGACGGCCGCTGAGCTGCACGCGGCGCTGCGCGACGTCGCCCGCGGCCGGCTGCCCGAGCAGCCGTTTCTGCTCTCAGGCCAGCAGACCGTCGCCGATCCGACGCGCGCCCCGGCCGGCAAGCACACCGCCTGGGCCTACACCCACGGCCCGCAGGGCGCGGACTGGGCGAAGGAGGGCGACCGGCTCCTGGAGCGCATGGAGGCGCAGATGGAGCGCTTCGCGCCCGGCTTCCGTGACCTCGTGCTCGCCCGCCACGTGATGCTCCCGCGCGATCTCCAGGAACGCAACCGCAACCTCGTCGGCGGCGACGTCGGCGCCGGCTCCTACACGCTCGACCAGGTCATCTTCCGCCCCGTGCCG
>JAHWJE010000212.1 GCA_019348575.1 Actinomycetota bacterium
AGGGTGAAGACGCGGATGCGCTGGTTGGTGAACGCCCCGCGGTCGGTGATGCTGCTGACGCGATATTCGACCCCGCCCAGCGTCAGCGGCTCGCTGCCAGCCTCCCGCAGCGCCTCCGCGTCCACCCCCCGCACCGTGCTGCCGAGCACGCGGGAGCCGTTGACCACGACGACATGCAGCCCCGGCCGATCATCGGTCGTGGTCAGCGCGCGCACCCGGCGCGCGTACGTCGGAGCATCGGTCACCGAAACCGCCAGGTGGCCGAGTTCGCGCCCCGTTCGAGATTGCACCGGTGCGCTGGCCGGCGCGATCGCCGTGCGACTGCCGGCCTGCAGGAGGACCCGGTCTCCCCGGGCGAACACGATCCGTTGGATGCGACGGCTCGTGGGGGGCAGCGCCTTCTGGGCCTCGATGATGCGCTCGGCCGCTTCCTGCGCGCGCGCGCGCCCGCGCGCCTCATCCTGCAGCGCACTTCGCAGGTCGCGGATCGCGGGGGTCGTGCGCTGGCGCCTCGCCACCTCCCTCAGGGCTGCCGCCGCGAGCTGCCGTTGCTCGCGGAAGATCTTGTGGGCGGTGTTGTGCTGCTGGGCGATCGCCGCGGCGGTCTGGCCGCGCTCGCTCTCGTCGATCAGCCGGAACAGAAGAAACGCCACCGCGAGCATCGGCACGATGACGATCAGGACGAAGAACAGCGTCAGGCGATTGCGAAAGCTCACGTGTGTGGACCGTATCGGCGCACGGCCGCCGTTCCGCGAGTTCTGAGTTCAGCGAGCCGCCGGTACACTGTCCGCTCCTCGGGGCTATAGCTCAGTTGGGAGAGCGCCTGGATCGCACCCAGGAGGTCGGGGGTTCGAGTCCCCCTAGCTCCATCGACGGTCGCCACAACCGCGGCAGTCGCGGGTCCCGGGCGCAGTACCTCCCGCGGCACGCGGCCGACGCGCGCTGCTGCGCCCGCGCGATGCACGCTGGGCGCGGCGGTCGAGCGGCGCTTCGCTGGGCAGCGGCTAGTACGCGGGGGCCCTGTCGTCGCCCCCGGCGGCTTCGTCGACGGTCACAGTGCCCGTCATGCCCCGTTGCCTGTGGTCGCCGACCGGGCAGTACAGCTCGTAGGTGCCGGCTTCGGAAAGATCCGCGGTGACCGTTGCCGACTCTCCTGGCGCCACGCGCTCGGTCTCGACCTCGCCTGCGGGCGTATGGATCTCCAGCGCGTGCTCGACATCGCCGCGGTTGACGATCTGGAACTCGTGCTCGCCGCGCTCCACGGTGACCTCTGATGGGCTGAACTCGAACTCGGTCGCCTCCAGGCGCGTCGGTGCGTCGTCCCCGCCTTCGCCGCCGCAGCCGACGACGGCGACCGCCGCCACGACCGCGAGCGCCGCGATGGCGAGCAGCGCTCGGGTTGTCCTCCCCGCGGAGGCCGATCGTCGGCGCCGAGCCCCGACGTGCTCGAGGCCTCCGGTAGGCGCAAAGCGACGGTTGTCCATCTCGGTCCTCCGTCTCGCTGTCGGCGGGACTGCCGAGCGATCGTACCGGTGAGGCTCGCGAGATGCACGCGCCGAAGACCCTCGTCCTCCCGCCGCCTCGTGCGTCCCGCAGCTGCCCCGTTACGAGCTGCGGGCGATCTGAACCGCGCTGTGGACGGCGGCCAGCCCGCCGGCCAGCAGGAAGCCGACGCCGGGCCCGGGGAGGCAGTCGAAGGACAGCGAGCAGACATTGACGATCCGCCCGGTCTGCCAGACGGCGAATCCGACGGCAGTCGCCCCGCCGGCGAATGCCGAGAACAGGACCGCCGGCCGCCACGGCGCGATCGCGGCGGCCACGGTCACGATCCCCGCCCACGCGGTCCACATGAGGGCCAGCGGCGCCGCCGACAGCAGGGTGCCGAGGATGTAGGCCCAAGGCAGCGCGGTCCCGAAGAGCAGTGCGATTCCGGCCAGCAGCAGCTGCACCTGCCCCGTGTAGTAGGGCCAGCGACGTTTGGGGGTTTGAGAAGCAGGCACAGTGGTGAGTATTGCCGCCAGCGATCGTCGTCGGCTGAGAGAGCAGCTGGAGGAGGTCCTGGTGGGCACCAATCCGGGGAGGGGTGCAGCAGAAGGGCGCAAGGAGCTCAGCGCCCAGGCGGTCGGCTACTGGAAGGCCAACCGGCGACTGCAGCTCACGCTGCTGGCGATCTGGGCGATCTTCGGCTTCGGCATCTCGATCCTGCTCGCCGAGCCGCTGAACCAGTTCCGCATCGCCGGCGTTCCGTTCGGTTTCTGGATGGCCCAGCAGGGCTCGATCGTCGTGTTCGTGATCCTGATCTTCATCTACGCGATCACGATGGATCGCATCGACCACGAATACGGCGTGCAGCAGGAGGAGCTCGGTGCGGCGCGGCGGCGCCTGCAGCGCAGGATGCACCGGCGGACGACGGATGAGACGCCGCTCGAGCCCGAGGACCGCGAGGGCGGGCGATGACGGTCATCGCGCTCACGGCGATCCAGACGTGGGCGCTCGTCTTCGCCGTCGTCTCGTTCGCCATCTACATCGGCATCGCGATCTACACGCGCGTCAAGACGACGTCGGGGTTCTACGTCGCCGATCAGAACATCCCGGCGGTCGCCAACGGGGCGGCGATCGCGGCCGACTGGATGTCCGCGGCGTCGTTCATCTCGATGGCCGGCCTGATCGCGTTCCTCGGGTTCGACGGCTCGATCTACCTGCTCGGCTGGACCGGTGGCTACGTGCTGCTCGCGCTCCTGCTTGCGCCCTACCTGCGCAAGTACGGCAAGTACACCGTGCCGGACTTCGTCGGCGACCGCTATTCGGAGATCGCCCGCCTCGTCGCCGTGGTGGCCGCGATCTTCATCTCGTTCACCTACGTCGCCGGCCAGATGCGCGGCGTCGGCATCGTGTTCTCGCGCTTTTTGGACGTCACCCTCACGGTCGGCGTGATCATCGGGATGGTGGTCGTGTTCACCTATGCCGTGCTGGGCGGGATGAAGGGCATCACGTGGACGCAGGTCACGCAGTACACGATCCTGATCATCGCGTACCTCATCCCGGCGTGGGCGATCGCCGCCGAGCTCGGCGACTTCCCGGTCCCCCAGATCTCGTTCGGCGAGGTCGCCGACGAGCTCAACGCGCTGCAGCGCGACTTCGGGCTGACCGAGTACACGCAGGCCTTCACCGCGCGTCCGATGCAGGACGTCTTCCTCGTCACGCTCGCCCTGATGGCAGGCACGGCCGGGCTGCCGCACGTCATCATCCGCTTCTACACGACCAAGACGGTGCGCGCGGCGCGCTACTCGGCGGGCTGGGCGCTGCTGTTCATCGCGCTGCTCTACACGACCGCCCCCGCCGTCGCCGTCTTCGCGAAGACGAACCTCATCCAGGACGTCGCCAACCAGTCCTACGCCGAGCGCCCGGACTGGATTCGCAACTGGGAGGAGGTCGGGCTCATCACCTTCAACGACCAGAACGCCAACGGCACCGTCGACAGCCTCGGCACGACGACCGCCACGGACGTCGAGCTGCAGGTCGACCCCGACATCATGGTGCTCGCCAACCCGGAGATCGCGGGGCTGCCGGCACCGGTGATCGGTCTCGTCGCGGCCGGCGGCCTGGCGGCCGCACTGTCGACCGCGGCCGGGCTCCTGCTGGTGATCGCGGGCGCGGTCCTCCGCCTGGCGCTGACGGCGCTGCCGGAACTCGCGGCGGCAACGGCGCTGGCGACCGAGGAACGTGCATGACGATCGCGCTGGTGTTGCTGTCCATCGTTGTCGCGGTGCTCGTGCTGCTCGTCGCCGGCTTGCTCCGCAGCCACGCCGCGATCCTGCGGCGCCTCCACGAACTCGGCGCCGGCCACCGAGAAGAACGGCACGCCGGTCCAGGTCGCCGGGAAGGGCGACACCGGATTGAGCCACAGGAACAGCCCCACGCCTGCGCCGAAGCCGAACTGCCCGAGCAGCTTGTAGCGCGCCACCAGCCCCTCGGTCTTGCCGCGGATGACCTTGAGGTAGTCGTCGAGGAAGCCGAGCGCCGCAGTGCGGACCGAAGCCCACTCGCCCGGTCGGAAGCCCGGACAGGGGTCGCGGCTCGGGTCCATGCGCTCCAGCGCGAGGGTCCAACTATGTCGGCCCTCGATCACCTCGCCAAAGACCTCCGCACGCGCACGCGCCTCCGCATGGGCGCGAGAGAGCCCACCGTCGAACTCCAGAACGGCCGCGCGCTCATCGAAGGCAGCCCGCAGGTCGTCGGCATCGGG
>JAHWJE010000213.1 GCA_019348575.1 Actinomycetota bacterium
CCTCAGACGGGCCGGACGCTGATCCAGCTCTTGACGAGCAGGCCGACCCGCTCGGCGACCGGCGCGCCGAACAGCGCGCGCATCTCGCCGCGGCGCAGCAGCTCGATCTCCTCCCACTCGCCCGCCACGCCGAGCCGCCAGTACGGGCGGCGCAGCGGGTGCGGGAGCCAATGGGCGAACGGCAGCAGCGCGTGCGGCTCGATCGGAAACGAGAACGCCGGGGTCTGGACGTACCAGCCGCGCGCGACGCGCCGCAGCTCGGCGGCGAAGGCGGGCCGGTCGGCGGGAGCGACGTGCTCGATGACGCTCGAGCAGTAGGCGAGGTCGAACGCGCCGTCGGCGAACGGCAGGCCCTCGAGCACGTCGGCCTGCACGAACGGCCCCGGGTACTCCGGGCGCGAGACGCGATCGATCCCGGTGATGTCGAGCTGCGGCGCGTGGCGGCGCAGCCCGAGGCGCCCGCAGCCGATGTCGAGGATGCGCGTCTGCCCGGTCGCGCCGGTGAGCGCGAAGAGCCGCTCGTGGCGCAGCTGCCGCGCCCGCGCCGAGGCGGCGGCCGCCGCGCGCGAGCGCAGCCCCTGCTTGGCGGTGCCATAGACGTTCTCAGCCGACCAGCGCATCGTCGCGCCAGCCTACGCGCGCCGGCGCCAAGCCGTCCTGGTCTACGCCGATCTTCGCCGGAGTAGCCTGACGCCGCCGCCCATGAGCGAGGCCTACACCCCCGACAACCTGCTCGACAGCCTCAGCGACCCCGCGACGCTGGCCGAGCACTACGAGCGCGGCAAGCGCCGCGAGCGCGAGCTGCTCGATCGCCACCTGGGCCTGAGCGGGGGCGACGCGCTGTCGGTCGGCTGCGGCTGGCACCCCGGGCGCCACCTGCTGCCCAAGCCCGCCTGGCGGCTCGTCGCCGCCGACATCGATCCCGCGCGCCCGCGCCACGCCGTCGCACGCGGCGAGGCCGACGAGGGGCTGCAGGGCGCCGCCGGACGGCTCGACGGACTGCCCGACGGCTCGTTCGACGTCGTCCTGCACCGGCTCGTGCTGCACCACGTCGCCTATGCCGGGCCGCTCGAGCCGGTCCTCGCCGAGGCGCGGCGGCTGCTGCGCCCGGGCGGCGCGCTCGTCGCGATCGAGCCCAGCGTGTTCCATCCCGTCGGCGCGGCGCTCACGCTGGCAAACCGCGCCGGGCTCGGCGTGCGCGTGCACGGCACCCCCGACGACATCCCGCTGTCGCCGCGAAAGCTGGCGGCATCCGCGCGCGCCGCCGGCCTCGCGCCCGAGCTGCATGCCGTCACCTACGCCTGGCGGCGCCTGCCGGTGCGCGCGCAGCGCGCCGTCGGCGCGCTGGACCGCTTCGGCTCGGCGCCCGGCCTGCGCTGGGCCGGGCACACGTTCATGCTGATCGCGCGCCGTCAGCGCGCGGTATAGGACCCGACCGGCGTCCCCGAGAACCCCTCCCAGGTGATGTTCCAGCGCCGGCCCTTGCGCCACGTCGACCTGAACGTGAAGTAGCCGCGCGCATCGGTCCTGACGCTGCGCAGGGTCTTGAAGCCCGAGCCGCGGTCGGCGTAGGTGATCGTCGCTCGCGTCGAGCCGGCCGCGGGGCGCACGAGGCCCCAGATCGAGACCCTCGAGCCGATTCGCTTGACCGCCAGCGGCAGCCGGAACGCGCGCAGCGACGGCTTCGGCCTGCCGTCGGCGAAGCGCAGCCCCGACTCGAAGCCGGCGTACTGGTTCTTCCCCGTCGGGTCGCTGTCGCGCAGCAGGTACTGCGAGAACGCTGCGACGCGGGGGTTGCTCCAGGCGATCCGCTCGGCGATCGCGCGGTACTCGACCTGCTTGGCGAGCGAGACCCCGCTCTGCCTGTCGGGCGTCGACTGGATGCCGAACTCGGTGAGGTAGATCGGCAGCCGCTTCTTCAGCGCGCCTGCCGACCGCGCGCGGTCAAGCGCCCGGGTCAGGCGCGAGAGCACGCCGATCGTGACGTCGTCCTTCTGGGGCGGGCGGAAGTACGGGCCCTGGCGGGTCGTGTAGGCGTGGTGCGCGTACCCGTCGGCGTCCAGCGCGCCGCACTTCGAGCGCTTCTTGTACTTCGAGTTCAGGCAGAGCATGCCGCGCAGGAAGCGCAGCGGTGCGACGACGCGACCGGTGCCGCGCGGCGAGGTCTCCGCGATCAGGACCTTGTCGTCGCCCTGACCGGCGTTCTCGAGCCCGCGCACCCCCGCCTGATAGAGGCTGCGGTAGATCGCCGGCGACACCGCGCGGCCGCCGCGCGCGAACTGCGGGCGCAGGAACTGGGGCTGGTTGGGCTCGTTCCAGATCGTCCAGGTGCCGATCTGGTCGCCGAACTTGCGCCCGACCGCGGTCACGAAGGCGGCGAACGCGCTCGGGCTGGGCCGCGTGAGGTTGTCGCGCCTGGCCGCCGTCGCCCACTTCGGCACGGGGCCGCTGATCGTCACGAGCACCTGCCAGCCGCGCTCCTTCGCGGCCGCCAGCAACGGCTCGTACTGGCCCCAGTCGTAGGCGGCGGGATCGGTCGGCTCGAACGCCGGCCGCGCGGCGAGGTTGGAGCCGGGGGCGACCGACGACCACGCGACGATGACGCGCAGCGAGCGCACGCCGAGCGACGCGACCTCCTCGAGCGCGCCCGGCCGCGTGTCCGGATCGAGGAAGTCCTTCGGGCCTTCGAAGGTCATCGACTGCGTGCGCGAGGCGCTCGCCGCGGGCGCGAGGAGGAGGGCGCCCGCCAGCGCGAGCAGCATCGTGAGCGGGAGAAGAAGTCGGCGCATCACGATTTCAACCACCGTGGCGCGGCAAGGTTGCGGCGAGGCGCGCCGGCCGTCGCCGCGCAAGCCGAGCGGATGCCGTCGGAACGGCGTCGAAGGCGCGAGGCTAGGCGGCCTTCGGCCCGTCGTCTCCGCGATAGTCCGGCGGAGGCGTCGCGGGCGTCGTGGGGGGTGCCGCGGGCGCCTCGCCGGCGGCCGGCTCACTGGGCTGCCCCGCGCCGTCCTTCTCGCCGCGCTTCTCGGCGAGCTTCTGCTTGGCGGCGCCGATCTGGCCTTCGATCTTCTGGCGCGCGCCGTCGAGCTTCTCGCGGTTCTTCGGATCGTTGGCCATCGTCTGGGCCTTGTCGATGAGCTCCCTGCCCTTGGGGGACCTGGCGAGCTGGGTGAGCTTGTTCTTGATGGACATGGCTGGGACGTTAGCGGGTGGCATCATCCTCGATGCGCCGTCTCAGCTCGCTGCCGCGGCCGGCCGAGACCGCCCGCGCGGCGCGCCGCTCGTCGAGCGCGACGCCTCCGGCCGCCGCGAGGTCGAGCAGCTCCTGGCGCTCCTGTCCCTCGCGCGCGCTGCGCAGAAACAGCCAGCCGAACAGGCAGATCGTGAGGATCGACCCCTCGACCATCATGATCGTGCCGGCGATGACCTGGTCGGTGTGAGGCGTGATGGCGTGCGCGCGCTCGCCCTCGGCGTAGACGTCGAAGAACGCGTCGTTGCTCCAGACGAAGACGTTGGCCAGCACGGTCGACGTCAGCCGCACCACGACGATGTAGAGCAGCTTCGCGAAGTTCTGAAACCAGGCGGGCTTGGGCAGCGGCCCGAGCAGCGCCATCCACATGTTGATCCCCATGCCGACGAACAGCATGTGCTGCAGCGCGTGGACGAGGTCGTTCTCGACGGCGGCCTCGTGCGGCCCGACGAGGTGCCAGAAGAACAGGTTCGCGGCCCAGAGCCCGAACGCGGGCACGGGGTGCGCGAGGTGGCGCAGCCAGCCGAGCGCCGGCGTGCGCAGCAGCGGCGCCAGCAGCTGCCCGGTCAAGCCGAGCACGAGCAGCAGCGCGCCGAGGTCGGCGAGCAGCAGGTGCTCTGCCATGTGCGCCCAGAAGAGCTCGTCTGCGAGCCCGGCCAGCGGCGAGACGAGCGTCACCGCGATCAGCGCGAGGCCGCCGAAGAAGCATGCCTGGCGCCACGACGCCACCGGCCGCCCGAGCGCGGCGAGCCGCCGCGCGCGCACGAGGTACATGACGCCGAAGCCGAGCGCCGGCGCGAGCTGCAGGGGGTCGACGTGCAGGGCGGCGGCGACGGGCGACATCTCCGCGAAGGCTGACAGGTGGCGAGTGGGTCGCCCAGGAACGTTGTGCTCGAAACCCCGGGATGCCGGCGCCGCCAGGCAAGGACGCAGGATCGAAGGTGTGGCCCTGCCACATCGAGATCCGAGGACGCCGCCTGGCGGTGATCGGCGC
>JAHWJE010000214.1 GCA_019348575.1 Actinomycetota bacterium
GCTGCAGCGCGTGCGTGACCTCGACCTGTGGTCGGTCGCCACGTGCCGGGCCGGCGAGGCGACGGGCGCCGTCCGCCAGCGCCTCGCCGACGCCGACCTCGACATCCCGCTGCTCGTCGACGCCGAGCGCCGGCCGCTCGGCTGGCTGAGCGAGCGCGGGCTGACCGGCGAGCGGGTGCGCACGGAGCTGCGCTCGCCCGCCGAGCCGGTCGTCGAGCTCGACGACATCCTGCGCGACGCGCTGTCGGACCTGCTCGCACACGAGTCGATGTACGGCCCGGTCGTCGACCCCGCCGGCCACGTCGTCGGAGCGCTGTCGATCCAGGCGATCTCGCATGCGCTGGGCGGCACGGCGGCCGAGGTCCCCGGGCCGGCCGAGCGCGTCGAGGCCGCCCGCGAGGCGCACGCCGAGTCGTGACCGGCGCCGTCGTCATCGCACAGGGCGGCTTCGTCCGCGACCGTTCCGGCGAGGGCAGCTGCGTGGCCAACAACGGCATCTGCCCGGAATGGATGTGGGAGAACTTCGACCGCTACACGGGCCCGCTCGTCGACCACCTCTACCTCGTCGTCGTGTCCGTCAGCATCGGCTTCGTCATCGCCCTCGCGCTGGGACTCCTGGCGCACCGGCGGCGCTGGCTGATCGGCCCGCTCACCGGCGTCACGAGCGCGCTCTACACCGTCCCCAGCATCGCGATGTTCTTCCTCTTGCAGCCGCTGCTCGGGCGCGGCAACGCGCCGGCGATCGTCGGCCTCGTGATCTACACGCAGGTCATCATCTTCCGCAACGTCATCAACGGGCTGGCCACCGTTCCCGCCGAGATCGTCGACGCCGCCGCCGGCATGGGCATGACCGAGAACCAGCGGCTCTTCAAGGTGGAGGTGCCGCTGGCCCTCCCCGAGATCCTCGCCGGGCTGCGCATCGCGCTCGCGACGACGGTCGGCCTGGCGGCGTTCGCCGCGCTCGCCGGCGCCGACGGGCTCGGCCAGCAGCTCATCGTCGCGACGCTGATCGCCTTCAAGTCCAACGTCATCATCGCCGGCGGCCTCGTGACGCTGCTGGCGGCGGCGCTGGACCTCGCCGTGCTCGGCGTGCAGCGCCTGCTGACACCGTGGCGCAGGGCGGTGGTGGCGTGATCATCGCCTCGCTGCTGGGGGACTTCGGCGACGGCCTGCGCTTCATCTTCGAAGCGCGCGAATCGCGTGCCGGGACGGTCGAGGTGGGCGGCCTCGCCGAGGTCGGCCAGTGGACCGCGAACCACTTCCTCGTGTCGGTCGTGGCGGTCGTCATCGCCGTGGCGGTGGCGCTGCCGCTCGCGCTCGTGCTCGGGCACAAGGGCCGCGGCGAGTTCCTCGCGATCAGCGCCTCGAACGTCGGCCGCGCGGTCCCCTCGCTGGCGATCATCGCCTTCTTCGTCGCGTTCCTCGGCACCGGCTTCACGAACATCTGCTTCGCGCTGATCCTGCTGGCGATTCCACCGGTCCTCACGAACACCTACGTCGCCGTTCGCCAGGTGGATCGCGACGTCATCGATGCGGCCCGGGGCCAGGGCCTCAGCGAGGCGCAGATCGTGAGGCAGATCGAGCTGCCGCTCGCCCTGCCCACGATCTTCGGGGGGATCCGCCTGTCGTCGGTGAACGTGCTGGCGACGGCGATCATCGCGCCGCTCGCCGGCTACGAGACGCTCGGCACGCCGATCCTCGCACTCAACGTCTACGGGTTCTCTGGAGCGATCGGAGCCGCGATCGTCGTCGCTCTGCTGACCCTGATGGCCGACGCCGGCTTCGCCGGCGTGCAGCGATTGACCACCCCGAAGGGCCTGAAGGTCGCCAAGGGCGACCGGCGCCGCGCGCGCATCCGGCCCCCATTCAGAAGGAGCGTGCAGACCCCGTGACCCGCAGCAGCATCCGCATCCTGTTCGCACTGCTGGCCGTGCTCGTGCTGGCCGTCGGCTTCACCGCCTGCGGCGAGGACGAAGACACCGCCGACACGACGACACCAGCCGCGCAGACCACGCAACCCGCCGAAAGCGGCGACATCTCCGCCGAGGAGAAGGCGGCCAACAAGATCCAGCCGGTGCAGGGAGCATCGAACGTCTCGCTGACGGTCGGCTCCAAGAACTTCACCGAGCAGTTCATCCTCGGCGAGATCTACGCGCAGGCGCTGGACGCCGCGGGCTACAACGTCAAGAAGGACCTCGACCTGGGCTCCGAGCTCGTGGCCTACAGGTCACTGCGCGGCGGCGACATCGACGCCTATCCCGAGTACACCGGCACGGCGTTGACCTCGTTCTTCGACGTGAAGATCGCGGACGTGCCGAAGGACGCGGCGCAGGCCTACCAGGAGGCCAAGGAGGCCTACGCGAAGCAGAACATCACGGCGCTCGCGCCGACCCCGTTCGAGAACACGTACCGGATGGCGATCACGAAGGCGACCGCCGAGAAGCTCGGCAACCCGACGAAGATCTCCGATCTCGAGGGCAAGGCCCAGGACCTCGTCGTCAACGGCTACCCCGAGTGCCGGCAGCGGATCGACTGCCTGCTCGGCGTGCAGCGCAACTACGGACTGGACTTCAAGCGCTTCCTGCCGGGCAACAACCCCTATCAGGTGCTCGACAGCGGGGACGCTGACATCGCGTTCGTCTTCTCGACCGACGGGCCGCTGTCGACCGACAAGTACGTCGTGCTCGACGACGACAAGTCGATCTTCCCGCCCTACAACATCAGCTTCACCGTGCGCAACCAGGCTGCACAGCAGCTCGGCGAGGACGGCCAGGCGGTCGTCACGAACGTCCAGAAGTACATGACCGAGGAGATCATGCAGGAGCTCAACGCGCGCGTGGACATCGACAAGCAGGAGCCGGCGGCCGTCGCGGGCGAGTACCTGAAGAACTTCGGGTTCACGAGCTAGCCGCTCGCTCGCCGACTGGCACCATCCGCGCCGGCCGGAATCGCTCCGGCCGGCGCGGCGATGCGTCTCGCTGCGGCAGCGTTACGGGCTGACCAGCCCGCTGTCCGCATTCGCTCGAGCGCTGGTAGCGGGCTGGTAGTGTCCTACCAATGAAGACCTCGATCGACTCGGTCGGACGGATCGTCGTTCCGAAGCCGCTGCGCGACGCGCTCGGTCTGACCCCCGGGGCGACGCTCGACATCTCTCGCTACGGCGCCGGGCTGCAACTGCTTCCGACGGGGCGCACGGCTCGGTTGGTCGACGAGGCCGGAGTGCTGGTCGCGACCGGCGACACCGCGATCGACGACGACGTCGTCTTCGGCCTGCTCGACGCAGGACGCCGTTGACGGCGCTCGCCCTGGACACGAGCGTCGCGATCCCGCTGCTCGTGGCCACCCATCGCGCGCACGCCGCCGTCAGTCGCTGGTGGAACGGTCAGGAGGTGGCGCTCAGCGGACACGCGGTGGCGGAGACCTACGCGGTCCTCACGCGATTGCCCGGTGACCTGCGCCTGGCGCCGGCCGACGCCGCTCGGCTGCTTGGCGAGCGGTTCGTCGAGCCATTGCTCCTGGGCTCAGAGGTCGGCGGGCGCCTGCCGGAGGTTCTCAGTCGACTGGGCATCGCCGGTGGCGCGGTCTACGACGCGCTCGTTGCGCTCGCCGCGTTGGAGCACGGCGCTGACCTGGCCACGCGCGACGCCCGCGCCAAGCCGACCTACGAAACCGTCGGAGTACGCGTCGTCGTCGCTGGATGACCGAACAGCCGTCTGCGCGCGCGGCGGCGCGCGACGTTCGGCCGCGAGGATCGCGCTTCAGCTCTCCGAGGCGCTTCCCTCGCGCGAGCCCTCGAGCGCGTTCAGCACCGCCTGCAGGTCGCCGTTGACGTCGCGCAGCGTGGGGCCGATCGGCTCCGTCTGGCGCTCGATCGCCCGCACGCCCATCGTGATCTTCGCCAGGGCCTGTGCTACCTGCCGCAGCGTCGCCGCGATCGCAAGCAGGTATCCGACGAGCACCGCGACGAGGGCGACCACCTGCCCGATCGTCAGGCCGATCAGCGTCTTTCGCACGTCAGACCTCCTCAGCTGCGTTCCTGTTCCAGCTCGGAGCGCAACGCGCTCGTCCGCTCCTTCGTGGTCTCCAGCAGATGCGCCGCCTGGGTGTTCTGCGCGAGTTGCTTGCCCGCCCTCCAGACGCCGTCCACCGCCTCGTTGACATCGACCGCGGCCCGCCGCAGTGTCTCGTGCAGGCCGCCGACAGCGCGCTGTACGAAGCCAAGCACAGCG